>JAILDQ010000214.1 GCA_024689365.1 Treponema sp.
ACAATTCCAACAGGAATGAACATGCTTATGTTTCCGATTATGTTCATCGTTCTTCCTGGATAAATGTCAAACATACGCTCAAAAGGAATTAGATTCACTCGCGGCGGGAAAATTTTTGTCTTGTCAAAAATCAAAGGGCCAATTTTTCCGTCCACATGATGCCAAGGAAAATAAACGATTCTGACTATAACGATTATGCAAATGTAAACCAACAAAAGTTTCGCTTCATTCAAGAAAAGATTTTTGGATAAAACGCTTTCATTCTTTTTTATAAAATAAAGTCTTACCGCAATCCAAACAAGAGTTATTAGCAAAAGCATTTGAAAATAAGTGATTATTAACATATATGGGCTCCCAATAAATTTTACATATTCCTAACACAAGCTTCTTTTTGATTTAACAAAAGCCCTGTAGATTTTTTATCGTAAAGCAATTTTACAGGAGTTTGCTATGAAAATCAATTCTAAAAAAAAGTTTTGTCTTTTTGTAAAATTTTTAGCGGGAATTTATTGCGTCGCAAAGCCAATCCATAAAAGTTTCTTCGCCGCCGTCTTTGTTTTTTCGGCCTGTTTTGTCTTTTAGCTCAACGTAAAAATGATGTCGGGTTTGGTATTGAACGTAAACAGAGTCTTTGCAATATTTTCCTACGCGGCGGCCGGCCGGCATTCCTTGTTCAAAAATGCCCTTGTCGTCTTCGGAATTGGCCCAATAAAATCTTATCGGAAGAACGCTTAGCAATTCCTTAAATGTCATTTGGTAAAAGCCGCTTCCGCAAACAACAGCCTTAAAAAGTCCAGGCTCGGCGCAAGCCATCTCGGCAACGAACTTGGCGCCTTGCGAAAATCCGTAGCCAACAATGTTTGCGGAATCTATGCATTTGTTTTTTATGCAAATATTTTTGATTAAAAGCGCCGTTCCGTGCGGGTCGGTAAAATAATTTATGCGCGAGAAAATCAAAAGAACCGCGGCACCTTTTGGATGAATCTTTTTTTGAAAATCTTTGTCTGTAAAAATTCTTCCGTAATTGAACGCCTTGCCCTTTTCGTCGGAGCCATGAAAAACCACAATCAAAGGAAGCCGCGCGCTTTCATCGTCAGTTTTTGTTTTATATTCTTCCGGAATGTAAAGATAATATTGATGGCCGCTATAAGATTTTTCGTAATGCCAAATGCCAGACTCGCTTGATTCCTCGGAAAAATAATAAGCGCCGTCAAAGGTCAAGTCCAAAGGTTTTCTTGTGTACAATTTTTTTTTTGCGCAAATAAAAATTCCTGATAAAACGATGACAAGAATTGCGGCGGCGACGACTTTCTTTTTCATACAATTATATTTTGCATCACATCGCGCCTTTTGTCAAACAAAAAAGGACTGCTAAAAATTATCGGTCTTTGCAAAATCGCATTCTCTTCCGCGCTCGTCAACCTTGCAAGTAAAAAGGCAGCCGTCATGCTCGCCGGTCAAATCATTTCCGGAAGTCGTGATTAAGAGGGTGTCCAATCGCTCGCCGATAAAACAGCAGGAAGTCACATGTTTTGCGTCAATGTTTACTGTGGCCAAAATAGAGCCGTCTTTTGTACTGCGGCATTCAATTCGGCTTCCGCCCCAAAAAGCAACCCAAAGATTGTCGTCGGCGTCAATGCACATTCCGTCAGTAAGGCCCCGCGCTTCGTCTGGAGTGAACAAAACTTTTTTGTTGGAAATCAAGCCGGTCGATAAATCATAGTCATACGAAAAAACCGCTTTTTGCAAAGTGTCGGAAAAATAAAATTTCTTGCAATCACGGCTCCAGCCCATCCCGTTTGAAATTTTGGTATTGGCTTCTCGGCAAAAAACCTTTCCTCCGTCCAAGCAAAAAAGATTTCCGCTCGCTTCGTGAATGCCGTCGTCAACCGAAGAGCCAAACCATAATCTTCCGGCAGGATCCGCCTTTGCGTCATTGGAACGCTGATAGCTTTCATAAAAGTCAGTAAGTTTTTTTACTAAAGACGCCTTGCCGTTTTCCAAAAGGTAAAGTCCGTCAGTCGCCGCAAGAATATAGCTTCCTTCTTTTTGCCCGGGCACAGCGGAACCAATCGCTTGTCCAAGACAAAAAGAATTTTTTTCTCCGTCCATCGTCTGCGTGTAAAGCGTTCCCTTTGGAATGTCCACCCAGCTCATCGTCTTTGTTCTTGAATCGTAAAAGGGAGATTCTCCCAATGAAAATTTTTCTTTAGAAAAAACTTGAGCCGTATAAGTTTTCATAAACTCTCCTTTAGAAGTCGGCTTTTTAGTAACCTAACTTTCTGTCCACAAGATAACGCAATGGTTTTCCTGCGACAAAGTTTTTTAAATCTTCCAAAAACATTTGAACATTTTTGTCTTTAGTATATGGAAGAGTCAAATTCCCTGCGATGTGAGGAGTTATCAAAAGATTCTTAGTCTTCCAAATTTTGCTTTTTTCAGGCAAGGGTTCAGTTTGAAAAACATCCAAAGCGGCTCCAGCCAAACGACCGCTTTCCAAACTTTCAACAAGAGCGTCTTCGTCAATCGCTGAACCGCGGCCAACATTAATCACATACGCTCCTTCCGGCAAAAGCGAAATTCTTTTTCGTGAAAGGATTCCTTTTGTCTCTGGAGTGCCGGGAAGGCTCATCGCAAGCAAATCAGTTTCCGGCAAAATTCTGTCCAAGTCCGAAACGCTGTAAACATAGTCATAAACGGATTCGTCAGACTTTCCGCTCCTGCAAACGCCGACAATCGTTCTTGGCTCAAAAGCTTTGGCCCTTTTTGCAAAAGTCGTTCCAATGTCGCCCGTTCCCAAAACTGTTATGCGGCAATCTTTTAACGATTTTTGAGAGCGGGGAAATAGCCACTTTCCATTCAAGGTCTCCGCGTAAAACTCAGTAAGACGCCTCATCATCATAAGGGCAACGGCAATCATGTGCTCGGCAATAGAAACTCCATAAGCGCCTGCGGAATTTGTAAGAAGACAATCTTCGTTCGCAAAATATCCCGGAGCCATAAGAGAATCAATGCCAGCCCAAGGCGCGCAAAGCCACTTGAGTTTTTTGCTTGTACTTACAATGCTTGGGGCAAAGCCATAAATAACGTCCGCGTCAAAATTTTCGCTCGGAATTTCCTTTTCGTTTTTGTAAAAGAAAACTTGCGCTTTGCATTCCGACGCGGCCGCTTTTATTCGCTCGATATGTCTTTGCTCAAACAAGTCGTTGATTACTAAGATTTTCATACAAGCATTATACCACAGTTTTATTTCTTTGCCAAAAAAGGCCGCGCAATGTGAACGTTAAAGAACTCGATAAGGGGTCCCATAAAGAAGGCCGTGATTATTGTTCCTATTCCGGCAATCGTCGGAATTGCGGAAATTTTTCCTCCGGCCAAAACAAAAAGTCCTACGCCCAACAAAACGCAAATTATGTCGGTGATGATTCTGACATACTGGAACTTTCCCTTTTTCCAAGTGTTGCAAATTATCAAGGCGACAGCGTCATAGGTTGAAACGCCCAAGTCCGCCGTCATGTAAAAGGCTGAGCCAAAACAAATGATTACAACGCC
>JAILDQ010000031.1 GCA_024689365.1 Treponema sp.
TATTTTCTTTGTCACCAAAATCTTTTACAAAAGTTAGTGAAGGATTTTTACCATCTGCAAACATTTACAGTTTACAGATAAAAAGTGCGCCTGATTTTTCGTATAAATTTGAATATGAAATGTCTTTAAGATTCAAGCCGACAGGAATAGTTCAGGCTGTTAAGAAAACAAATGTTTCTACGGATGAAGAACTTAACTTACAGCTTGATTCCTATGCCGAACTTATGGCAACAATGGTAACAGAATACATTCTGGACAAATCGGAAAAAGAAGGAAAATTAACTGCGCTTGAAGCCTGGAATTTTGATTATGAGAACGTATTAAAAGAACCTGCAGAACAGGCAGGTATTGAAATAGTTAATTTTAAAATTCTTTCGTCAAAAATTCCTGATTTTGAACTTTATGGAATTGCAAGACAGTCTTTCATGAAATATAGAGAAGCCGTTGAAAAAGCTCTTGCAGGAGAAGCTGCAAAAGAAGCCCGGGCTGTTTCTGAAGACAGCAGAAACATTCAGAAGCTTGAAAAAATGGGCGAACTGTTAAAGCGCTATCCAGAGCTTGTGGATGTTATAAAAAGCGGAACATCGATAGAAACATTGCAGTCTTTGCAGACACTACAATAAAAATATTACAACAGACAGGTGAAAAATGGACTCAAAACGCATTTACGGAATACGCGGTGCAACCAGCGTAGAAAATAATGAAAAATCAATAATTGATAGCGTAGGGGAAATGTGTGACAGCATTTTCAAGCAGAACAATATAACAAGCGAAGATATCGTTTCAATTTTTTTTACAATGACGGAAGATATAGATGCACTTAATGCATGTACGGCTTTACGCCGCTCAAACTGCGGCATTGATGTTTCTAAATGTGCACTTTTTGCAGCAAAAGAACCTGAACTTAAAAACAGCATGCCGCTTATGATTCGTGTTCTTGTTACCGCATACATGAAAGAAGGTTCAGAAGTTCATCATGTATATCTAGGAAGGGCGGCAAATCTTCGTCCTGATTTTGCTTCTGCAACGGTTTGTAAAAAATAAAAAAAAATTATAAAAAATCTTTGTTTACGTGTTGACATGATTTTGAATATTATATATATTCCTATTCGTTCGCAACGCCAATTTAGCTCAGCTGGTCTAGAGCACGTGATTTGTAATCTCGGGGTCCAGGGTTCGAATCCCTGAGTTGGCTTTTCGGATTGGGGAGTTTCCCGAGTGGTCAAAGGGGACAGACTGTAAATCTGCTGGCTAAGCCTTCGTAGGTTCGAATCCTTCACTCCCCATAAAAACTTTCTTAAAACTTTGTCTAATACCAACTGCTTTTACAAAAATGGTCTCCGCTTTGAATGCCAAAGATGTTCGGATTGTTGCAGACTGTCTCCAGGCGTTGTTTATCTATCCAAAAAAGATTTGACAAGACTCTCTCAATGGTTTAAAATCTCTGAGGACGATTTCATAAAAAAATATTGCCGTTGGGTTCAATATTATGGAAATCAAGAAGCCTTGGCTCTTTTGGAAAAATCGAATTACGATTGCGTTCTTTGGGGCGAGGGCGGCTGCTTGGCCTACGGAGCCCGTCCTGTTCAATGCTCCACATACCCCTTTTGGTCGTGGATTATTGAAAGCAAGGAATCTTGGGACGACGAGGCGAAAAGCTGCAAGGGAATCAACAAGGGAAACGTTCGGTCTCAAGAAGAAATTGACGGACAAAAAATCTTGTATGAACACAATCTTCCCATAACAAGGGATTTGGAGAGAGAGAGTTGAAAATCGTTTTTTGGGGAACACGGGGCTCCTTGCCGGCGCCAATTTCCTCTGAAGAAATCCAAGCGAAAATCAACGCCGTCGTAATGAAAATTCGAAGCGGCGACTTGAAAAACGCTGATTCAAGACAAAGATTTTTATCTTCTCTTCCAAAAAGCCTTTACGGAACGGTTGGCGGAAACACGCCTTGCGTTCAAATTATTTCAAAAGACGGAAACGAGATTATTTTTGACGCCGGCACCGGCATTCGTTCCTTGTCCGCAAAAGCGCCCATTCCCGAAAACAAAAAATATTCAATTTTTCTTTCCCACATGCATTGGGACCACATTCAAGGCTTTCCCTTTTTTGACCCAATATACAATCCCGAAGTGACGCTCGACATATATTCGCCCTTTCCTGAAATGGCGGAATGCCTCGCCCGGCAAATGCGGCCTCCTTTTTTCCCTGTGGAATTCAGCTCTGTAAAGCAAAGGATGAATTTTTTTGTCATCAGTCCAGGAACTGAATTTGAAGTCGGCGGATTGACGGTCAATTGCTGCAAAATGAGCCATCCAGGAGCCTCGTACGCTTATTCAATCAAAGAAGGCCAAAATAAATTCGTTTACGCAACCGACATAGAGCTTTACATAGAAAACCATCTTCACGACAAAATTGTAAGCGACGTTTTCTACAACGCGCAAGTCGCCGCCATAGATTCCCAATACACGTTGGGCGAGGCTATGGACAAAATCAACTGGGGCCATTCTCCGTTCGCCTATACTGTTGACTTTGCGGCCGAAATGGGAATAAAATCATTGTACCTTTTCCATCACGACCCATCGCATACCGATCAAAAATTGCGCGACATTCTGCAGGCGGCGAAAAGGTATTCTAAATACATCGCGAGCGCCCATGTAAAAGTGGGGCTTGCAATGGACGGACTGGAGATTGACTTATGAACCAAGACAATTGCGTTCTTTCATACGGCTTTTCTTGCAAGGAAATAAAGGCTCTCGCCGATTTTTTCCGCGACCGCCAGCAGGACATTCCTAGAGAGCTTTTTTTCTTCTCCAAAGCCGTAAAAGACAAAATGTATGAATGCATGACAATAGATGAGGTTGAACAAAAAGTAAAAAATGAAATCTGTTAAAGCCGCTGCGATTACTTTTACATTTCTTGCGATTATATTGGCCGGACTTTTGGCGGGCGGATATCTTTGGCTAAAAAACGCGTCAAAGGCCTTGGACCAAGAATCTAACGCAATTGAATATTCTCTAAAAATAGAGCGGGGCGCTTCCGCAAGAAAAATTGCAAAGGAACTCTTTCAAAATAAAATCATAAAAAACGAAAGCGTATTTTATTCATTCGCCCGTTTTCCAAAAATGGCGGCTTTTTTGACAAAGGAAAGCCCTGAGATTTTTAGAATCAAAAGCGGCTTTTGCAAGCTTTCAAGCGCGATGGACGCCGCCGAGATTTACAAAGAGCTATCGGCGGGCCACGAAGAGTTGAAGAGCGTTTCGATTCCAGAAGGCTTGACTCTTTCAAAAACGGCCTTGCGCCTTGACGCCGCGGGAATATGTTCAACGCAAGACTTCGTCAACGCCGCCGCAGGACTTGAAGGCTTTTTGTTTCCAGACACTTATTCGCTCGCTCCCAAAAGCGACGCCAATAAAGTCGTGAAAATCATGGTCGACAATTTTTACAAAAAAATCTCGTCGATTGAAAGCCTGAAAAACATTTCCGCAAACAAAAAAGAGCTTAACAGAATCGTAACGCTCGCTTCAATTATAGAGCGCGAATATCGTTCGGCAGACGAGGCTCCGCTAATCGCAAGCGTATTCACAAACCGCATAAAAAAAGGAATCGGCTTGTATTCTTGCGCCACCGTCGAGTACGTGATAACGGAAGTTTTGGGAAGGCCGCATCCAGACATCATAACTTACGACGACCTTAAAATACAAAGCCCATACAACACTTACTTAAACGCAGGCCTTCCGCCAGCGCCGATTTGCAATCCAGGCCTTGTCGCCCTCAAGGCCGCGGCCGAACCCGCAAAAACCGACTATTATTACTTTCAGCTAATGGACGAAAAAGAAGGCCGTCACGTATTTACAAAAACCTTGTCCGAACACGTCGCGCAAGGAGTGATATTCAAGACAAAAAAGGCGACGCGCTGATGGCAGGACGCATTTCGCAAGAAACAATCGAACGGATAAGGCAAAGCGCTGACATTGTTTCAATCATAAACAATTACACTGACTTGACTCAACGAGGCGCCCAGTATTGGGGCTGCTGTCCGTTCCACAACGAAAAAACTCCTTCTTTCACCGTAGACCCAATTAAGAAATTTTACCATTGCTTTGGTTGCGGCGTTGGCGGCGACGTTGTTAAATTCATTATGGAAATGGAAAAGCTTTCCTATCCAGACGCGCTCCAAGAACTGGCAAAAAGATACAACATTGAAGTGGTTTACGAAAAAGGCTCCTTCGTTCCGGAAAAAAAAGACGACGACCTTGACCAAATACGGGAAGTTTACGGCAGAATCACAAGCACCTTCCATTATTTTTTAACGCAAACCGAAGCCGGAAAAAAGGCCTTGGAATACATAAAGGGCAGGGGCTTGACCGACGAAACGATTTCAAAATTCAAATTGGGCTACGCTCCGGCCGACCGATATTGGCTGAGCAAGTTCCTCAAAGAAAAAAATTATTCCGACGCCTTCTTGGAAAAAACAGGCCTATTCAGCAAAAAATATCCCGGCCTTTGCATTTTCGCAGGCCGCCTGATCTTTCCAATTTTTGACAGAAGGGGCGAGGCGGTGGCTTTTGGCGGCCGCATTCTTGGCGACGGAGAGCCAAAATACTTGAACTCGCCTGAACTTGCCCACTACCATAAACGGGAAACCCTCTACGCCTTCAACTTCGCCAAAAACGCGATTCACCAGCAAAAGACCGCAATCTTGTGCGAGGGCTACATGGACGTAATCGCATACCATCAATGCGGAGTGAACATCGCGGTTGCCCCCCTGGGAACCAGCTTGACCGAGCAGCAGTTGAAAATTCTGCAGGGTTTTTGCGACACGATTCTTTTGTCCTTTGACTCTGACGGCGCGGGCCAAAACGCCACAAAAAGGGCGATTTTAATGTGCAGGCAATTCAACTTGACAACAAAAATAATTCGCCTCGAGGGCGGAAAAGACCCCGCTGAAATTATGATTAAATTTGGCGCCGATACCTTGACGAAACAAGTTCAAAATGCTATATTAGATAGTGATTTTCTGTTGTCTAAAATAAAAGCGCAATATCCGTCGGAGTCTCCAGAAGACAAAACAAAAGCCGCCTTGGCTTTCTTTCCGTACGTCGATTCGCTTCAATCTGACATTCAGAAGGAATCAAGCCTTGACCAATTGGCCGGGGCCTTTAATCTTATGCCGGAGGCCGTCCGAAAAGACTTCTACAATCGCAGCCAAGCGCGGTCGCGTCTGGAATCAAGGTCAATGAAGCCTGAAGGCGCAAAAAAACAGGCGATTAGGCTTAACGCCGAACTTCGAGCCGTTTTAGCGGTCCTTTCAAATCCAGAAGAATATGTAAAAATGCGCGCGGAGCTGACGAGCGACGACTTTGAAGACCCTTTGGCAAAAGAATTGTTCATAAAAATGGAGGAGCGTTACAAGCAAGGCAATTTGTCTTTTATGTCTGTCGTAGAACAATGCGGCGAAGACGTTCAGCGGTTGGTTACCGCAGTTACCGGAAGCGGAGAGTTTTCCAAGCAAGAAAACCAAAGCGAGGCGGATTGGACAACGATTATTGAGCGTGTGGTTTTGGACAGCATAAAACTAATCAAAAGGAACGCGTTGGAGAGGCAGCGAAAAAAATTGAACGATCGCTTAAGGTCCTTTGTACCAACAACTCCCGATGACGAAAATTACCAAAAAGCGCTTGTCTCCGAAATATCGCAGCTGGACATAAAAATCCAGCGGCAAAAGTAAAGGAAAAAAAATGGATAAAGAAGAGCTAGACTCTTTGCTTTTAAAAATTACAGAGAAGGGCAAAAAAGAATTCAATTGGGATGAAATCGCCGACATTTTAGGCCAAGATGTCGTCGCTGACCAAGAAAAGAGCGAAGCCTTGATGGCGGAGCTTGAAAAGAAAGGAATTATAATCCAAGAAGAAATTCCGCCGGATTTGCCCGAAGACGAAGACGAAGACAACCTTGTCGTTGACGACGAGGACGCCGACATCGCCGAAGACCAAGAAGCCAAAATCGCTGAACAGGCTGAAAAAGAGGCTTCAATCCCCGCTAAAAAACGCTTGGTAAGCTCTGACAAAGACGGAGCCAACACAGACGACCCGATTCGCCTTTATTTGCGCGACATCGGCAAGGAAAACCTTCTCACAGCAGAGGAAGAAGTCATTCTTTCAAAGCAAATGGAAAGCGGCGAAAACATCATCAAGGACGTAATCAAGAATTCAGGAAAATTGATTCCGGAATTTTTCACCGTCGCGCAAAAAGCCTTTACTAGAATCGATTTGCACGAGCCTGGAAGGCCCAGAAAGGAAATCAACGAAGAAATGGCCGAAAAGCGCAGGCTTAAGAGCGCCTATTCAGATTGCCTAAAGCCGATTCTTTCAGAAATCAAGCAGTATATGCTTTTAAAGCGCCAGCTTTTCGAGATTGACTCCAACTCAAAGATTCTTGAAAACAAAGACATCATCAGGCTTCAGAAAAAAATCATTCCGTCTTTGCAAAAGGCTGACATTCAGACTGAAGAATTGGAAAAGTTCTCGGCTGAATTCATCGACGCAAAACAAAAGATCGAGGAATACCAGCACAAGCAAGAAAAGCGCATGAAGCAGCTTCGCGTAAAGGATTCCGCGGACTTGCGCCGTCTTGGACGCAGAATCGCGATTAGAAGCGAATGCTCAAAGCTTGAAAAAGAGCTTGGCATGAACGCCGACGACATCCGAGACGTTTATTCGCAAATCCAAAAAATAGAGCGCCGTTTGGTTCGCCTTGAATTTGAGTTTGAAAACAGCATCGAAGACATTCTCAACATGGAAAAGGA
>JAILDQ010000255.1 GCA_024689365.1 Treponema sp.
TTCTCAGCGACAACCTTGCTTACAGGCGTGTCGATAAGCCAATCATTCTTCAATCAAATTCCTTACGCGATTTACAGGAGACTTCCAACAGCTCTCTTTTGCGCCGAAGCATCCCTTTTGATTTTATACGAGGTTTCGCTCTTTAAGCTTCCGTATAAAAAAATCGCGCTTCTGCACATAATAGCGACGATAAACATTTTGCCGACACTTTTCCTTCCGCTTGACATTCTTGAAAACACCGAAACAATTTTTCCCGGAATAGCCCTCGTATGTTCAATGCTTTTGCTGCTAATACCGGCCCAGTTCACATCAAGGGCAAAAATCAGCGAACAGGGAATTTCAACTCAAGTGATTTTAGTTCAAAACATAAAGTCAATTTTGACTTTTGTCATTATGGCTCTATGCGTTTACGATTTTTTAATCGCCCCAAAAAGCCTTACAGTAATCCATTCATACCAAAAATACAAAATCGCGATTTTGCTTTTTGGATTGATGCAGTGCGGAATTTACGCATTCAACAGAGTATGGACGCTTGCCCGAATAAAACGCAACTCAAAAATATTGACAGACGACAACTCAATGCTTTCAAGATTTGTTTCCGAACAAATTTTAAAATTGATGGGAGCGAGCGACGTAACAAAAATCATTCCAGGCGAATGCAGAATAATCGACGCGTTGATTTTTTGCGCTCAAATAAAGCACTTTAGCCAATTAGCCGAAACCGTAGACAAAAAACAGCTTTTTTCAATAGTCCAAACCTTGCATCAAAAACTTTCTCCGATAATTTTTGATTCCGGCGGCTTTGTGGCAAAAAACATAAATGGCGGCGTAATCGCGATTTTCCAGGAAAAATCAACTGACGCGATAACTTGCGCGGCTCGCATTCAAAACAAGCTTAAAGAAATACGCAGGGAATTGCGCAAACAGCGCGCCCCCGACATCAGCGTAGGCATCTCAATTCATTCAGGAAAAATCGCAATCGGAACAATGGGAACCAAATACCGTTTGGACACATCGGTTCTTTCCGACGACACGGATTTGGCTTGCGTTGTGGCAAAACAAACGTCAAAGATAAACGCGAACATTTTGATTACGGAAGAGGCGATGCCTTATTGCCGCAATTACATTGACTATATGTACGAAGGACACTTTTTCATTATGAACGGAAAGCAAATTTTGGTTTACAGCGCGATTCCAATCGTAAAGAAAGAGGACACCTATGAAGAAACGCTCGAAGCGTTAGAGGAAGAAGATGAAATTTAAAGGACTTGCAATCGCTTTCTTAGCTTTTATTTTCTCCAGCCCTCTCTTTGCAAAAAACATCACTAACGGCGTTATAAATTTTTCGATGATGGAAACGGGGAAACGATACATTCCTCTAAACGGCGATTGGGAATTTTACGAAAACCAAACTTTCACAAGCCTTTTGGGAGCGCAGCTAAAAGTTGACTTTATCGACGCGCCAGATTCTTGGACTCAAAAAAGAGAGGACAAACCCCAGCTTCCGTCCATGGGCTGCAACACTTACAGAATTATGATTACCGGCTTGCGGCCAAATTTTGAATACGCGATTTTTTCAAGAAGAAGCCCGAATTACAGCGCGATGATTTACGCAAATGGCCGTTTTGCCGCGGAGTACGGAAAATTCTCCAGGCACAAGAACAATTACAAGGCGGCGCAAACACCCGTTTATTGCAGAATGCTTTCAAGCGAGGAAGGCTACATTGAATTGGTAATACAAGTTTCCAACTGGACAGGAAGCAGGGGCGGAATAGAATCTCCAATCTTTTTTGGAGAAGACAAAGTCATTTCAAGACTTTTCACGCGAATACTTTTAACCACGGCAGCGATTATGGGCGCCTTGCTTTTTGTATTCTTGATGAACACTTTCTTTTGGTTTTTTGACAAGCAAAAGAGGACCAATCTTTACTTTATGGTCATGCTTTTCTTCTTGCTAATAAGATTTGGTTTCAACAACTTTAACATTTACGGCTTGCTTGGCCTTTTTCCGCCCTTTGGCATTCAATACAAATTGCAAAACATAGCGATTTTCTCAGGGGTGCTTTTCCTTCTTCTTTTCAAAGACGACAAGGTTTTCTCTTCAAAACATCCCTTGTTTGACAAAACGCTGGCCACGCTGTCGTTCGCGCTTTTGATTGTTTTCATTTGCCTTCCGGAAAGCGTCTCAATGATAGTTTTGAACGCCTCGTTTTTTTGGGCCGGCATTATTTCTGTTTACGCGCTGTTCAGGTTTGTTTACGACTTAAGAAAAGGCCAAATTACAACGGCGGTGTTCGCATTCTTTTACATGATAATCGCAATCCCCATCACCATCGATCATATTATGATAAGCCCGTGGACAGATTCGCACGTATACTTTTCTGAAATTTTCACAATAATCATGGTAATTTTTGACATCGTTTACATGGCGGCGATTCTTGAGATTCTGCAAAAAAAGTCAATCAACGTAAAAGCGACATTTTCAAAATATCACTTTGCCATCCGCCGCTTCATTCCGCGCAATTTGCCCTCTTTGATGGACACTCCGATTTTAAAAACTTTGGACCTGGGAGATTCAACAGAAGATTCAGTCATATTGATGTTTGTCGGCTTTGCAGTCATTTCTCCAGACAACACGCAAATCAGTTTGCGCGATAATTTTGAATCAAGGGGATTTTATTCCGCCACCATCGTTGACCAAATCATTCAAAACGACGGAGCGGTGATTTCAATCACAAACCAAGGAATATCGGCGATTTTCAAAAAGAACGAACCTCGTGCCATGGAAGCGGCTTACAAAATCCGCAACTTGCTTCAGACCATAAACGCAAGGCGCGCCGAGGACTACTACCCTTGCGTAACGTTCAACATAGCGGTTCACCAATCAGACGTTTTGCTTGGAGTTGTCGGCGACAGAAGCCGCATTGAATTGTCCATGATTTCATCAGGAATCGAAGTCATCGATAAAATGTGCAACCTCGGCTTTGCGATGAACATTCCAATTTTGATTTCAGAGCCGACCATAAAGGCGCTTGGCGACAGCAACATTCAAAAGACAACCCTCTTGGGAAAAATTCACTTTAGCGAATTTACAAAGCCCATCGGACTTTACGGATTGATTTCTTCCGAAGAAGAGGAAAACAGCCTTGAAAGCCTTGAAGAAACCCCTTTCATCACTCAAATTCAAGCCGACAAATACATCAATTTTTAACTTCAGGGCGAAACTTTTTATTGAAAGTTATTCATTTTTGCGTTATAATTGAAGCAATATGAATAGTAATGCAATTCCAGAGCGCAAAGATGTGCCCGCCAGCGACAAGTGGGACTTGACGACATTATTTAAAAGCGACGGAGACTGGGAAAAAGCCCTAGCCCAAATTGAAAGCGACGCAAAGACAGTCGCTTCTTTTCAAGGAAAACTTTCCAACAGCGCCCAAGACCTTTTGGACGCGCTAAAATCCTACGAAGCTCTTTGGAAAAACATAGAGCTTGTTGACAACTACGCAAGCCTCCTTCACACCGCTGACGAAGGCGACGAAAAATCAACCGATATGGAAGGCCGAGCCGCGATGGCAAGCTCAAAGGCCGCCGCCCTCACAAGTTTTTTTGATTCCGAACTTTCGGCGATTCCAGACAAGGACATCAACGCTTGGATTGAAAAAGAAGAATTCAAGGATTACAAAATTTACGTTCAAAAATTGCTCAGGCAAAAAGAACATATTTTGAGCGAAAAGGAAGAGCGAATTTTAGCCCTTCAATCAGAAAGCGGCGCCACGGCTGAAAAAACTTTTAGCGTTGCCGAAAACGTTGACCTTAACAATTTGTTCGGAACGATAAATGTTGACGGAAAGGAATTGCCTCTTACGCAAACCACTTGGACTCAATTCATGGAAAACCCGGACAGGGCAATCCGCGAAAAGGCCTACAAGCAATTCTACAAGAATTTTGAAAAGCACCAAAACATTTTGGCAAACTTGTACGCGGGTTCGGTAAACCAAGACGTTTTCATCTCGCGCGCCCGAGGATACAAGTCAAGCCTTGACGCCGCCTTGTTCTCCAACAAGGTTCCAGAAAGCGTTTACAGAAATTTGATTGACACGGTTCACAAAAACTTTGGGCCGCTCAGAAAATATTATTCAATCAGAAAGAGGGCGCTTGGCCTAAAGGAATTGCGCCACTACGACGTTTACGTTCCGCTTGTTCAAAACGTTCAGACAAAAACAAGCTATGACCAAGCCGTAGAAATTTGCCGCGAGGCCCTCAGCCCGTTGGGAAAAGACTACACTGACGTTTTGTGCGGCGGCTTGAAGGGCGGTTGGGTTGACCGCTACGAAAACAAGGGAAAGCGAAGCGGAGCCTTTTCTAGCGGCGCTTACACCGGCTACCCTTACATTTTGCTCAACTACAAGGATTCAATTATCCGCGACGTGTTCACAATGGCGCACGAGGGCGGACATTCAATGCACTCTTGGTTCAGCTCAAAGAACAATCCATTCATGCAATACAGCTACACGATTTTTGAAGCGGAAGTGGCCTCAACCTTCAACGAGGAATTGGTTTTCCAATACTTGCTCAAAAACGCGAAAGACCAAGAAATGCGCTCATACCTTTTGGCTATGCGAGCGGCCGACATCATGGCCACCCTTCACCGCCAAACGATGTTCGCCGAATACGAGCTTAAGGCGCACGAACTTGTCGAAAACGGAACGCCCTTGAGCGCGCCAGTTTTGCGAAAGCTCTACCGCTCATTGTTGGAAGAATACTTTGGTCCGGAAATGATCTTTGAAGAAAACAGCGACATGGAAGGCTTGAGGATCCCTCATTTTTACAGCGCCTTTTACGTTTACAAATACGCCACGGGAATCAGCGCGGCGCTCGCCTTGGCCGACCGAGTCACAAAGGGCGGAGAAACGGAGCGAAACGATTACTTTAATTTCTTGAAGTCTGGCGGCTCCCGATACCCGATTGAATCGCTTAAAGTGGCCGGAGTTGACATGTCAAGCCCACAGCCTGTTCAGGCCGCGCTCGACAAGTTTGCCGCGATAATAGACGAGCTGGACAAAAGCATAAAATAGTTAAAGAAAAAAGGCTTTTATGCCGATAATAAAGGGTGAGAGCCTTTTAAATTCAAGGAGATGGGCATTTTGAAAAAAGAGAATTTTTATCTATTCATGCAGAACGTTCCAAAGGCGGAACTGCACATTCACATAGAAGCAGTCATTACGCTCGAATCAATTTGCCGTCTTTACGAAAAGCGCTTTGGCAAAAAAATGACCAAAGAAGAACAAGTCGCTCTCTTTACATACGAAGACCTTAACGGCTTTATCAAAGCCTTTTTGCAAGTGCAAGATTTGTTCACTGAAGTAAGCGACTTTGACTATGTATTCGAAGACTTTGCCCGCTACCTTAAGGGAAACGGAATCACTCACTGCGAAGCCTTCTTTGCCCCTTCAGCCTTTGTAAAAAAGGGCTTTGACTACGGCGAGATGGTAAAGAACTTTACAAAGAACATCAACAAAATCAAAAAGGAAACAGGAATTACAATCAAATTATTGGTTGACGTTTCAAGAACTTTTGGCCTTGAAAACTCTTTGGCCAACTACGAGTTGATGAAAAAATATCCCAGTCCCTGCATCATCGGAATCGGCTTGGGCGGAGCGGAACAAAAAGGTCCTTGCAAGGATTTTGGCCCTGTATTTGAAAAAGCCCACGCTGACGGCTTTCACGCCGTTGCCCACGCTGGAGAAGACGTTGGCCCGGAATCGGTTTGGGACGCAATCAACGTTCTTCACTCAGAAAGAATCGGCCACGGAATCACTTCAATTCAAGACGAAAAGCTTGTTGAATACTTGGCCCAAAACCAGATTCCTCTTGAAGTGTGCCCGACCAGCAACACATTCACAAAGAAAATCGTTTCTAAAATCGAAGACCACCCGATCCGCGCCTTCTTTGACAAAGGCCTTTTGGTAACGGTAAACACAGACGA
Source organism: Treponema sp. (assembly GCA_024689365.1). Lineage (GTDB taxonomy): Bacteria > Spirochaetota > Spirochaetia > Treponematales > Treponemataceae > Treponema_D. Next base: position 5,987 of record JAILDQ010000255.1, read on the forward strand.
TCCTGTTTTCTTTAAGGTGACCTTGCTCGACGAGTTCTGGGCCTTGCACAAAAAGGCAGGCTTTACAATGGACCAAATCAAGGTCTTGTTGCAAAACAGCTACAAGGCTTCGTTCCTTTCAGACGCGCAAAAGAAAAAGTGCTTGAAGGAACTTGACGCCGCTTGGGAAGAAAACATCAAAAAATACGAATAAAAAAAAAGCCGCCTGACAAGGCGGTTTTTTTTGCTTTAAATTACTTTAGGTAAACCATCAAAAGCATTATGTCGGAATTCCTTATTCCGCTTATGCGGCTTGCCTGCCCTAGCGTCAAGGGCCGAACGCTTTCCAATTTTCCGCGAGACTCGGCGCTCAAAGACGGAATCGTTCCGTAGTCAAACTTTTCCGGAATGCGAAGATTTTCAAGGCGATGCATTTTTTCCACGCGGCGGTCTTGCTTTTCTATGTAATACTTGTACTTAAAGTCAATTTGCGCGAGCGACCATATTTTTTGGTCAAAGCCAGGATTTTGCGCGTCAGAATCTTTTTCCAAGATTTGCATGGCTTTTTCCACGCCGTCATATTTTTCCAATACCGCCTCGTACTCTTCTTTTGTCTTTAGGCCGGCGTCAAAGGCTTTTTTTGCCAAGCGGCGGTCGGCGGTGTCGTAACGCAATTTGAGTCGGTACTCGGCGCGCGCGGTGAACATTCTGTAAGGCTCTTTTGTTCCAAGGGTGACAAGGTCGTCAATCAAGACGCCGATGTAAGCTTCGTCGCGGCCAAGAACCAGAGGCTCGAATTTTGGAAGCGAATGAAAGTTGTTGCGTCCGCTTTCTTTTTGGGCGGCCTCTATTTTTTTGTTCAAGGCGGCCGCGATTTTGTCGCTGGATTCCGCCATTTTGTTCAACTCTTCCTGGCTGAAATTAAAGACAGGCGTCAAAAGGCCCGGCTCTAAAGAAGCCGGATAGGAGCCAAAGGAATCGTCAGACATAACAAGCGGCCCGCACAATTCCTTGTGAGCCCTTGCGTAATAGCCCGCGTTGATTCCGGCGACCAAGCCTTGGCCGGCGGCCTCTTCATAGCCTGAAGTTCCGTTGATTTGTCCGGCGTTAAAAAGGCCCGCGACTCTTTTTGTCTCAAGGCTTGGATAAAGCTGGGTCGGCTCAACGTAATCGTATTCGACCGCGTAACCTGGACGGCTTACGACTGCTTTTTCAAAGCCAGTCATCGTTCTTAAAAAATTGTCCTGAACGCTTTCAGGCAAAGAAGACGAAAGGCCGTTAAGGTAAATCTCTTCTGTTTCCAAGCCTTCGGGCTCTACAAATATTTGATGGCGCTCGCGGTCGGCAAAGCGCATGACCTTGTCTTCGATGCTAGGACAATAACGCGGCCCCACTCCATGAATCTTTCCGCTGTACAAGGGAGAGCGGCCGATGTTGGCGCGAATTATTTTATGGGTTTCTTCGTTTGTGTAAACGATATGGCAAGGAACCATCGGCCGCTCGACTTTTTGGTCGTCAAAGCTGAATGGTATTATCTCCTCGTCTCCGGGCTGTTCGTCCAAACGGCTAAAGTCAACCGAGCTTCTTAAAATGCGCGGAGGAGTTCCGGTCTTTAAACGGCCGGTTGTAAAGCCAAGCCGCCTCAAGGAAGCGGTAAGGCCGTAAGCGCCCTGCTCGCCTAAACGGCCGCAAGGAGCGTCGTATTCTCCGATGAAAATTCTTCCGCCCAAAAAAGTTCCTGTTGTAAGAACGACAGAGCGGACAGGAATGACGCGGCCGCGCTCGGTAACGATGCCCGTCACTTTTTGCCTCATTCCGTTTTTGGCGGAGGCGGCTTTTCCGTAATTGATTTTGCTTGTGTCTTCCGCGCGCGAGTCGCCAGGAATGCTTCCGGCCTCGGCGCTAGAATCAGTGTTTGGCGGAAGGCTCTCGTCGCTTTCTGTCGCGATGATGTCCACCACAGTGTCCATTAAAGTTGAAAGGTTTGGCGTTGACTCCAAGACCTTGCGCGCAAGTTGGGAGTACAAAATCTTGTCGGCTTGGCTTCTAGGCGCTTGCACGGCAGGTCCCCGGCTTTTGTTCAACAAGCGGTACTGAATCATCGAACGGTCAATCAGCTTTGCCATTTGGCCGCCCAAAGCGTCAATCTCGCAAACGATGTTGCCTTTGGCGATGCCGCCGATGCTTGGGTTGCAAGACATTCGGCCGCACGCGTCGACGCTTTGAGTTATCACCAATGTTTTCAGTCCCATTCGGGCGGCGGCAAGGGCAGCCTCAATTCCAGCGTGTCCCGCGCCAACCACCGCGACGTCAAATGAATCGTAAAAGCCGGGCATTTTTTTTCGCTTACGCTTTCATGTTAATCATGCTTTTGTCATAATCTGTCGGAGGAACAAAGCCCATCAAGTTCATGATTGTTGCAGGCCAAGAAGAAATTCCAAGTCCCTCGTTAAGATTTTTGTCGTCATACTCGCCCTTGTATTCAGGGTCGTAAATGATTCCCGGAACAGGGTTGAGCGAGTGGGAAGTTTTTGGCTTAGGCTCGCCGTTAGCGTCTTTAGAAACCGAGCCGTCCTTTTTGTGCTCGTACATGTCGTCGCTGTTTCCGTGGTCGGCAGTGATGCACATGATTCCGCCGGCTTCTTCAATCGCGGCCTTAAGACGGCCGAGCTGCAAGTCCATTCCTTCCATAGAGCAAACAACGGCGTTGAATACGCCTGTGTGTCCTACCATGTCGCCGTTAGGATAGTTGAGGCGAATGTGGTCGTACTTTCCAGACTTGATGGCTTCGATAACCTTGTCGGTGATTTCGGCGCACTTCATCCAAGGACGCTGCTCAAAAGGAACTACGTCTGACGGAACTTCTACATAAGTCTCAAGGCTTTTGTCAAATTCGCCCGGGCGGTTTCCGTTAAAGAAGTATGTTACGTGTCCGTACTTTTGAGTTTCGCTTATGGCCATCAAGTGAACGCCGCTCTTAGTGAGGTATTCGCCCATTGTGCGGTCGATGCTCGGCGGGTTAACCAAATACTGGGCCGGCTTGTGGTTGTCGCCGTCGTATTCCATCATGCCCGCGTACTCAACGACAGGAACTCTCTTTCTGTCAAAGTGAGCGAAATCTTTTTCTTCAAAAGCCGCTGTGATTTCCAAAGCGCGGTCGCCGCGGAAGTTAAAGTAAACGACTGAATCTCCGTCTTCTATTGTTCCGACTGGCTTTCCGTCTTTTGCGATTACAAACTCATGCATGTCCTGGTCAAGAACGCCGGGAACTTCCTTGCGGTAAGTTTCGATGGCCTCTACGGCGCTTGCAAACTGGCGGCCTTCGCCCAAAACGTGGGCCTTCCATCCGCGCTCAACCATGCTCCAATCGGCGTTGTAGCGGTCCATAGTCATGAACATTCTTCCGCCGCCAGAAGCGATTTGGTAGTCGCAGCCCGCAAAGCCTTCCAAGAATTTCTGGAGAGGCTCAAAATATTCAAGAGCGCTTGTAGGAGGAACGTCGCGGCCGTCAAGCAAGGCGTGAACGCGAATCTTCTTTACGCCTTCTTTGTTGGCCTGCTCGACCATTCCCTTAAGGTGGTCGATGTGCGAGTGAACGTTTCCGTCAGAAACAAGGCCGATAAAATGGAAGGTTGAATTTTTATCCTGAACGTTCTTCACCAATTTTTTCCAAGTGTCGCCCTGATACATTGAGCCGGACTTGATTGACTCGCCGACCAATTTGGCGCCTTGCGCGAATACGCGGCCGCATCCCATGGCGTTGTGGCCTACTTCGCTGTTGCCCATGTCGTCGTCTGTGGGAAGGCCAACGGCTGTTCCGTGAGCCTTGAGCTTTGTGTTGGGGCAGTTTGCCTTGAACCAGTCAAGGTACTTCATTTTAGAGGCTTTTACAGCGTCGCCGTCTTCGTACTTTCCGTAGCCGACTCCGTCCATAATAACAAGAACTACCGGTCCGCGGCGTCCTTTCCAATTCGGGTTTTTCTGCAAGGGATGCATTGTGTCTGCCATTCTTTTCTCCTAAATGCGATAATTTCCGCAATGTAAGTTGTCGATAAAGTGAACAATATTATATTGAATTTATGGCTTTCGGACAAGAGTTTTTAGCAAAGAATGCGCGGTTGATTATTTTTGTTTTTTCAATTATATTTTCGGCATGCAAAAGATAATAGTTGTAGGCTCGGGCGGCCGCGAGCACGCCATCGCTTGGCGTTTGGCAAAAAGCCCATTGGTTGAAAAAATCGTATGCGTTCCCGGTAACGGCGGAACTTGCAATGAGGAAAAGTGCTCCAACATTCCCTTGGACGCCGCCAAAGGCCTTGAAGGAAATCCCTATGTAGCCATCGCAAAAAAAGAGGGCTGCGACTTTGCCGTAATCGGACCGGAAGACCCTCTTGCCGAAGGCTTGGCCGACGAATTCTGGAAGGCCGGCATTCCTTGCGTTGGCGCAAAAAAAGCCGCCGCTCAATTGGAAGCCAGCAAAGACTTGGCAAAAGCCTTCATGAAAAAATATTCGGTGGCCGCGCCCGCAAGCGAAAC
>JAILDQ010000041.1 GCA_024689365.1 Treponema sp.
CCAAGTCCAACCTCAATCGCAACGGTAAGGTCGATGAAAACTGTAATCAAGAAAGTTACGGCAAAAACGGCGATGTCGCTCTTTTGGCCTTTCAGCAAAGCCCGAATGCTTCCAAAGCCAGCCATGTTCCAAGCGACGTTAATCAAAACCGCGCTCAAGGCCGCCATCGGAATGTAAACCGCAAAACGCCCCAAAAAAACCAATATTAATAGAAGGGTCAAGGCGTGAATGATTCCAGCCACAGGACTTTTCGCTCCGTTTTTAATGTTGGTGGCAGTTCTTGCAATCGCTCCGGTTGCGGGAATTCCTCCAAAAAGGGGGCTCGCGATGTTGGCGATTCCCTGCCCGATTAATTCCATGTTGGAATCGTGCTTGCTTCCAATCATGCCGTCGGCGACAACCGCGCTCAAAAGGGATTCGATAGCCGCAAGAACCGCAATGCTCATCGCGGTCGGGAAAAGCGCTCTGATTGAAGAAAGGCGCAAGTCAGGCAATTTTGGAAGGGGAAGCGATGTTGGAATCGAACCGTAGCGGCTTCCAATCGTGTCGGTTTCCCAGCCGAATTTATTTTTCAAAATTACAGAAGCGAGCGTCGCCAAAATAATTACAATCAAGGAACCTGGAATTCTTTTTGTGATTTTTGGCCAAACAAAAATTAACGCAAGACTTATCGCCGCGAGCGCCAACGAAAAGCAATTTACGCGGCCGATGTTCAAGGCGTAAGTTTGAATCTTACCGACAAAGTCGCCCGGCATTTTGTCAAAGCCCTGCGGAAAATTGATGATGGACAAGCCCAAAAAGTCTCCGATTTGTCCGGCGAAAATCGTAACCGCGATGCCGGCGGTAAAGCCAGTCACGATTGTATAAGGAATGAATTTTACAAGGCCTCCCATTTTAAAGGCGCCGAGCAAAATCAAAATTACGCCGGCCATTATAGTCGCGGTGGCCAAACCGCCAAGACCGTATTGCGCGACAACTCCGTAAACGATTACGGCAAAGGCTCCTGTTGGCCCTCCGATTTGAACCTTGCTTCCGCCAAACGCGCTGATGCAAAAGCCCGCTACAATCGCTGTAAAAAGTCCAGCCTCTGGTGGAACGCCGCTGGCAATCGCAAAGGCAATGGCCAAGGGCAAGGCAACGATTCCGACAATAACTCCGGCCAAAGCGTCGGAGGCAAATGTTTTAGCTGAATAATTTTTCAAACAAGAAAACAACTCTGGTTTTAACATAATGCGATATAATACCGCAAACGCGTTAAAATAACAACAGGAACTATTTTTTTATCGTGATTCTTCCCGAGCCGTTTGGATTTTCATAGTCCAGCGGATAATTTTTCAAGGAAGAAAGGGGACTGTTCTCTGACGAAATTTCGGAGAGGCCATTGCTTCCCTTTTTAAAAGCCCCGGCGTATTCAGACACTATTATAAAATCCTCGCCGACGCAAGAGTTTACAATTTCGGCATTGTCAAACATCGTATAACCGTCGCCCTTTTCTCTCATAAAGAAATTCAATCCGGCGACAATGTATTCTTTTTCCAATTCAAGATTGTGACAGCTCCCGCTTTTTTTATCATAAACCTGAACGCCTGAAATTCTATAAGGCGCTTCGTTTGAAACCCACATTTTTTTAGAATTGATTTTTGTTGAAGATGGAACGCTTGCGTCAACAGAATACTTTAAGCCGGCCGCATGCAAAAAGCTTCCTGTTTCCGCAACGCCGATATATCGAACAGAATATTCCAAAGCGTCAAAAATTTGGCGGCCGGTCAATTTTAAGGAACACACAAGGTCTCCAAAAGGCATTACGGTTTTTACAGAATCCAAGCTTACGCCTCCGGCTGGAATGTCAGTTCGAACCGAGCCGCCGTTCACAAACGCGATGTCGCAGCCAGAGGCTCCGTTTTTATTAAGGCAATAGTAAATAGCGTCGGCGACAAAATCCCCTAGATTTGATTCCTGCCGTCTAACAAGCCGGGCGTGTTTTTCGTCGGGAGTGTAAGCGCAAAGCGGGAACGCGCAAGAAGCGATTTTTTTTCCAAACTTGGAATTGACGTCTTCAATCCATCCATTCTGCAGGTCCTCAAGAACTTTGTCCGACAAATCGCATTCCCCAATTAAGCGCGAGGATATTTTTTTATCCGAAAGCTCCACCAAGCCAATCGCGTTAAAATAACAGCCCGCTTGAGTCAAAAGGGTGTCCTTGCCTTTTTTGTTTTTCACAAAACGGCCGTCAATATAAGTATGGGAGTGTCCGTCAATAAAAACGTCGATTCCGTAAGTGTTCGCGATGAGCTCTTCGCTTGTGTATGGAACAGAACTTGCGTCCACGCCTAAATGTCCAAGAGCAACCACATAGTCAGACTTGCGCCGCGCCTCGTTCAAAGTTTTTTGAACGCATTCATAAAGCTCTCGTCCATCGTCGCCCGACATGATTTTATACAAATATTTTTTTCCTTCCTTGTCCATAAAAATAGTAGGCGCGGCTTTAGAGTAAGTTTCGGGGGTCATGATTCCCACAAATGCGACGCGGCTTTTTCCCAAACGCAAAACTTTATAAGGCGCCGCAAGAGGCTTTCCGTCGCTTGTCTTGAAAAAATTGCAGGCCAAATACGGAAAGTCCGCTTTTTGCATAAGCTCAAGCATTCTGTCAACGCCATAATCAAACTCATGGTTTCCCAAAGCGGCCGCGTCATAGCCAGCAGCGTTCATAAATTTTATCACGCTTTCGCCTTGGTCAAGGGCTCCGTAACAGGTTCCTTGAATGTGGTCTCCCGCGTCAACAAGAGCGACGGCTTTTCCTTGCGAAATCAAATCTTTTTTCAAGGCCGCGACCGTTGAATACGAAAGGCCCGGCTTTTTGTTTCCGTCCGCGTCTTTAACCGTGTTCGCTATAAAAGAATGAACGTCATTCGTGTAAACAATAGTTACATCTCCCCTTTTACTGCATGAAATAAAAAGAAGCGAAAATAAAATAAAAGAAAACGCGAATGTTCTTTTCATAGCAATCTCCTAAAAGCGCCGCCTATTTTTTTGTTTGTGCGGCCAATGAATTTCTTTCCCAAAAAACTCCGTCGCTATAGCCTTGAATGCTTTTGTCTTCTTCCGCCATGAGCAAGCGCTTTTGCGCCCAAAGGCAATATTCTTGATTCAACTCCACTCCGCAAAAATCACGGCCCAATTTTTTTGCGACGACAGCGCTTGTTCCGCTTCCCAAAAAAGGATCAAAGACAAGGCCGCCTTCTTTTGAAGAAGCCAAAATCAACTTGGCGCAAAGTTTTTCAGGCTTTTGGGTCGGATGGTCTGTGTTCTCAGGCATAGACCAAAAAGGAATGGAAATGTCATCCCAAAAATTTGAAGGATGCGTAAGCCTAAAATTTCCGTCGCTGCCCTCAGACCAATCTTTTGGCTTTCCGTCAATTTTATAGGGAGCCAAAACCCTCCTCTTAAGCATAACGGCGTCAACGTTAAAATAATAGTCGTCAGGATTTTTCACGGCGAACCAAATGTCTTCCATTCCGTTTTTCCAATTGCTTTTGGCTCCCCTGCCTTTTTCGCGCTGCCAAGTGATTCTGTTCATAACGCAAAGCTCTTTTTGAACCGCCCGCTGCAAAGAGGAAGAGCACTTCCAATCGCCGCAAATATAAAGGGAGCCGTTGTCCTTTAATTTTTTGCAAACCGCAGGAAACCAAGAGGCAAGGTATTCGTCGTAGGCTTCGTCGGAAATGGAATTGAATTTCATTCCGTTGAAATTCTTTGACAAATTGTAAGGCGGATCAATGATTATCAAGTCGGCGATTTTTTCCGGAACAAAGTCCAAGGCAGAAAACAAATCCGCGTTGATTATCTTGTTCCTCACATCAAGTCCGCCGCGCAAGCCGGCTTCCGTCAAAAGCATTTTTTTTAACGACGGAATTTCTTCTTGCGACAAAGTTAGAGTCCTGTTGTTTTTTGCCCTTTGCTTTTCCATAGCGCTAAAACAACTCGTCTGATTTTTTTGCAGAAGACTCTTCTTTGTTAAGCGCGGCGAATTTTTCGGTCATCGTCGGATTTCCGCGCGTCAATTTTTTTATCGTCAAGTCTTCCGCCTTTCCGTTGGCGATTCTCAAATTGTCTTCGCTGCCAAGCAAGGCGTCTTTGATTTTTTGCAAGTGGCTGATGGTCTTGTCAATTTCGTCAATCGCATTCTTGAACTTGTCGCTCGCAAGCCTGTAATTTCTGTCAAAGCTGCTCTTAAAGTCCGAGAGGCGTTCCTCAAAATTGGTTATGTCCAAAGACTGGTTTTTGGCCACTTCAAGCTGCCTTTGATAGTCCAAGGAATTTTTAGCCGCGTTGCATAAAAGAGTTATTATGGGAATGAAAAACTGCGGACGAATCACATACATTTTTGGAAACTTGTGGGAAACGTCAACGATTCCGCCGTTATACAACTCGTTGTCTTTTTCCAAAAGCGAAACAAGAACGGCGTACTCGCATTTTTTTTCGCGGCGGTCCTTGTCCAATTCTTTAAAGAAAGATTCGTTCGTGTGTTTTGTCGCGGTTTCGTCAGCCTCGTTTTTCATCTCGAACATAATCGAAATGTATTCAATGCCGTCGGCGCTGTCTCTAAAAATAAAGTCGCCCTTTGAGCCGGAGGATTTTGAAACCTCGTTGTCTTTTTCAAAATAAGCGTTGGGCATGACAGGCCGCAAATATTGCTCAAAAGATGTCTTGCAATGAACCTCAAGGCTTTCGCCAATCATCTTTGTTGACATCTTTGCCTTCAAGTCCTTGTAATAGGCGATTTGCTCGTCCTTTGCCTTTAGCTGGCTTTCAAAGTTTTGCTTAAGATTGTCTTCGCTGAGCTTCGCCTTGTTGTTGGCGCTTTCCAATTCGTTTGAAAGTTTTTGCAGCTCAAGGCTTTTTTCGGCCTGAACTTTTTGAATCTGCAATTGGCTTTGCGATTGGCTTGAAATCATTTGTTGTTTGAGCTCTGCGATTTGGGAATCCTTTTCCGCGACCGCTTCCGCCACCGCCAATTTTTTCGCTTCTTCCACAGAAGAAAGCTTTGATTCCAATTCAGAAATTTGTTTGGCAAAAGAGCTTTGCAAGTCATGCTCTTTTTTCATCATGCTGTTTTCTGAATCGGATTTTATTTTTTCAATTTGTGAAAGCAAATCGGACTTTTCTTTTTGGCTTTGCAATTCAAACTCGGTTTTTGCGGC
>JAILDQ010000284.1 GCA_024689365.1 Treponema sp.
GATTTGGGAAAAAAGATTGGCGTTGAAATCAATGTCATGAACGAGGCCGTTTTTTCGGCGATGCACAGAGTTTAAAAGCGATAAGATTAACTGTTTCAAGACAGAGAAACGTTTTTAGCTGCAAAAGCGGCGTCAAACGCGCTTGCTTTTGCCCGCCGTCAAACTGCGCTTTTGTCAAAAGCTTATTATTTCTTCATACAGGCCAATGGCGAATTGGTCTGTCATTCCGCTGATGTATTCAATCAAACATTTTTGCCAAGATTCGTCCGAGTTGATGTCAAAGACTTGGGGCGTGGCGTATCGCAAAAGGCGCTTTCTGTCAACTTGCTTTAGAGGCGCGTAGTTTGTGTATTTGACAAGCCAGTCCTCGAAATTTTCAAGCAATTTTGGAAAGTATCTTAGCGCGTTTGAAAGGCGGCCCCTTTGCGCGTAGATTTGCGTTCTCATCAAAACCGTGTAAATCGTTTCTATGACGTTTCTGGCGTAGTTCTGGAATTCCTTTAGGCGCCAATGGGTGTAGATTTTTGAATAGCTGAATTTATGCAGTTCAACTATGAACTTAAAGTATTCGTCGCTGAAAGTTATTCCTTTTTCGGGAGAGCTTTGTTCGCAGAGGTCCACAATCATGTCGTTGATTAAAACCGTTGTGTTCACGGCTTTTCCAGACCGCAGCGCCTTTTGTCCTTTTCCTTCAAAGCCCAAAGAGCTTCCAACAATGTCGCGGAGCATTCTGTATGAGCCCATGTCCAAAATGTGGTAAGTTCTGGCGTCTTCCAAGTCTCGGCCCAAAAAAGAAATTTTATCGGAAATTTTCACGACGCAGCCTTCCCAAGTGAATGGCTGCAAAAGGCCCGGCCTTTTTATTGTGTACAAGTCAATCGCTTCTTCCCTGGGCTTGATTCCCTGTTGGTGAATCTCGCCGCAATGGCTTATCAAGCCGTCGCGAACTGCGTAGGTCAAGTCTAGGTTTCTGTGAACGCCTTCAGGGTCGGAAAGGGTTTCTATGTAATCGGCGAAGAAGAGGCTGTTTCTTTCATGCCAAAATTTTTTTGGGGCGTTGGCGCCTTCCTTTTGCTTTAAAAGGGAATTGAGGCATTCCTCGCCAAAATGTCCAAAGGGCGCGTGGCCAATGTCATGGCCAATCGCAATCGCCTTTGTAAGTTCTGTGTTGAGGCCCAAAAATTTTGAGATTGTCGTGGCCACGCTCGCGACGTGCTGAACGTGTTCCATTCGCGTGCAAATGTGGTCGTTGCGAGGCGCGAAAAAAACTTGCGTCTTGTGCTTCAATCGGCTGTAGGCTTGGCAATGCAAAAGGCGGGTAAAGTCGCGCTCAAATTCGCTTCTAATGTCGTTTCCTCGGGCGTAAAGGGCGCTTTGCCTTTTTACGCTGTCAAGCCATTTTGGACTGTCTGGAACTGTCGCGGCGTTCTTGAATGAGTCTTTCATTGTATGTTGTAAACTTCTTTCTTGATTTCAGGAGCGATTTCTTCAATGCATTTAAGAAGGTCTGGATTGAAGGCTCCGCATTCTCCGTTTAAAATCATCTTTAGCGCCTTGTCGTGGGGAATCGCTTTTTTGTAAACCCGCTTTGTCACAAGGGCGTCGTAGGCTTCGGAAATTCCCGCGATTTGGGCGCTTATTGGAATTTGATTTTCCTTGAGGCCGTCCGGGTAGCCTTTTCCGTCAAAGCGCTCCATGTGGCTTCTGCTGATTTCTTTTGAAAAAGTAAAGAAGGGTTCCGGGATTCCTTGAACGTTGTTCAAAAGCTTCGCGCCCGCGCTTGGGGCGGTTTTGATGATTTCCCTTTCCTTTGCATTCAGTTTTTTTGGCTTTGTAAGAATGTTGTCCGGCACAAAAATCTTTCCAAGGTCGTGAAGAACGCTCGCGTTTGCGATTGCCTCCACAATGTCTTCCCTAAGGCCAAACTCAGGCTTGTTTTTTGCGAACTGTTCGGCCACAAGCCTTGTCACAAGACGGACTCTGCCAACGTGCTCGCTTTCTTCCTTGCTTCTGCTTTCAATCGCCTCGCAAATGTGGCCGATTAAGGAGCCGACAGAATTGTTCAAGTCTTCGCGCTGCATTTTTAAAAGCTGGTCGGCTTGGAACGTGTCCGTGTCCATATTCCGCTTTGCTTCAAAATATTCCACCATGTTTTGAACGCGGCGCTTTATTATCATAACGTTGAAGGGTTTTGGAATCACGTCAACAGCGCCGTAATCGTAGGCTCTTTCGATGACGTTGTTGGTCGCGTCGGTCGTAATCAAGAAAACGGGAATTCTTTGAATCAAGCAGTTTATGTTCATCTCCTGCAAAACGCCAAAGCCGTCCATCTCGGGCATGATTATGTCAAGGAAAACCGCGCAAATGTCGTCCTTGTTTTCGTTTATTTTTTGCAAGCCTTCGGCGCCGTTTGACGCTTCCAAGATGTCGTATTCTTTCTTGAATACTTCCGCCAAAAGAGCCCTGTTAAGCTCAACATCGTCAATTACAATTATTTTTTTCTTGTCCATTTTATTCCACCTTTGCCAATGTGTCGCAAACTGCGTCAAGCTCTTTCAAAACGCTTGGAATTCCTTTTTTCGCTCCGTCGTAATCTTTCGCTCTTATTGCCGTCACAACTTGAGAGCAGGCGTTGAACAAGGCTTCAAAGCCAAAATTTCCGCTGGTTCCTTTTAAGGTGTGAACGTCAACCAAAATTTTTTCCCAGTCTTCGCCCTGGCAGGAACTTCTTACGGCTTGAATCGTGGAATCTTCCGGAAACTTTTTGATGAACATTTCCATAAATTCTTGATTTCCTGAAAAACGTTCCAAAGCAGAAGCGGGGTCTGGAATCAAT
>JAILDQ010000306.1 GCA_024689365.1 Treponema sp.
GTTCCGTCAAAAACAATGTCGCCTTCGGACGGAACGTAAAAGCCGCTCACCAAGTTGAACACGGTTGTCTTTCCCGCGCCGTTTGGGCCAATCAAGGCGTTTATCGAACCCTTCTTGATATCAACGTTGATGTCCGTCAAAGCCTGCAAGCCGCCAAAGCGATGCGTAAGATGATCTATCTTTAACAATGTTTCGCTCATGCCACGCCTCCTTCGCAAGCCGCGTTAGCTTCCCTAACTAGGTTCTTGTCCACAGGGAAGAGCTTCTTGAGCCGCGGGAAAACCTGCGTCAATTCCTTTGAGCCCATGATTCCTTCGGGATGGAATTCCATAATCAAAATCAAGATTAACGGAATGATTACCCACTTTAAGATTTGGGCCGGGCGCAAAAGTTCCAGCAAAATCGTAAACACAACCGCCGAAAGAACCGAGCCGCTCAGCGATCCCATGCCGCCAAGGTAAACCATTACCAAAGACTCGGTTGACTTCATGATTCCAAAGCTTGCCGGATTGATAAAGCCAAGCAAGTGCGCGAACAAGCCGCCAGCGATTCCGGCCAAGAAGGAGCTGAATGTAAATGCGATGAGCTTCATGTTGTTGGTGTTGACCGACATGATTTCCGCAGAAATCTCGTCGTACTTAACCGCGCTGATTCCCTTTCCCAAAGTTGAATTCATAAGAAAGTGAATTGAAACAATCGCAAAGACGGCGAAGACAAGCGCCCAAATCAAAATCCACGGAATGTCAAAAACGTCACCCATGCTGTTCATAACGCTCTTCATTCCCATAAGGCCGCGGCTTCCGCCAACCAAAGGAATGTTGTTTATCGCCGTCGTGACGATAAAGTTTGCGGCCACCGTGATAATCGCAAGATAGTCGTCGCGCGTCTTGAACGAGGGAATGGCGACGATCAGGCTTACCAGCATCGCGCCCAAGCCGCCAAGCAAAATGCAAATCGGGAAGCCGATTACTGAAAGGCTTTCGGGCAAAAGCGCGCTTCCGGTGATTGAATTTCCGTCCTTGAACAAAATCAGCGACGCGACGGCTGAGACATAAGCGCCGGTGGCCATAAAGCCGCCGTGGCCGCAACTGAATTCTCCCATGTAGCCGTTTACGATGTTCAAGCTCGCCGACATTATCGCGTTGATGCAAATCGTCACGATGATTGTCTGAAAGTAGTTGTTTATTATTTCAAACTTGGCGAGAACCGTAATGATTAAAATCATCGCGATTGTCGTCAAAGGCATTATCAGCTTTCTATTCATAAGCGCTCCTTAAATCTTTGTGCTCTTGGCCAAGCCAAAAAATCCTGTCGGCTTGATTGTTAGAATAACCAAAAGGATTACAAACGAAACCAAATCCTTGTAGCTTGACGGCAAGAACGCCGTAACAAAAATCTCGATAAATCCAAGCAAGAATCCGCCGATAAAGGCTCCCTTGATGTCGCCGATTCCTCCGACAACCGCGGCGATAAAGGCTTTCCATCCGATAATCATTCCCATGTAAGGATCCATTACAGGATATGACATTCCAAAAAGAATTCCGGCTACAGCCGCCAGCGCGGAGCCAAGCGCAAAAGTAAAAGTGATTACTGTATTTACAGGGATTCCCATAAGAGGAATCGCGAACTTGTCATAGGAAATCGCGCGCATGCTCATTCCCAAAGTAGTCTTTTGAACGATGAACTGCAAAATCGCGAAAATCAAAACGGCGCTGACAATTACCAAAACCTTTAGGCTTGTGATTGTGACAGGACCAATGTTCCAAACATATTTTGGAAGGATGTCCGGAAAGCTTCTTGCCGAAGCGCCAAGAATGGCAAGGTTTCCGTTTTCAAGAATAAAGCCGATCATCAAAGCGGTGATGACAACGTAAAGTCTGTTGGCACCCTTTGCCCTAAGCGGCTTGTAGGCCACTTTTTCTATTCCCACGCCTAAAAGCGCTGTCAGCGCCATCGTGCAAACAAGCGTGATTACAAACAAGGGGATTCCAACCAATCCAGAAATTTTTGCCGTGATAAAAGCGACAACAAAAAACGCGATGTAGGTTGACGTCATGAAGATGTCTCCATGAGCGAAGTTTATGAGCCTCAAAACGCCGTAAACAAGGCAGTATCCGAGAGCGATCATTGAATAAAAACTGCCCCATTGAAGGGCATTGAAAATATTTTGTATAAAAAAGGTCATAGACGCCTCCATCGTGAAAACTGGGGGCCAACCAAATCTCATTCAAAATCTTTTGGCCAGCCCCCGACAACTTAAGAAAAGTTACGGTTGCAAACTCTTTACGAATTCAAACTCGCCGTCCTTTGTTACCTTGACTACAACCGCGTCCTTGATCGGGTCGCCGTCAGGAGTGAACTTCATGTTTCCGGTTACGCCGGCAAAGCTCTTGATTTTTCCCATCGCGTCCTTGATGGCCACACGGTCCTTTTTCAAGTTGCCCGTAAGTCCCGCGTCTTGAATTGCCTGGAGGACAATGTAAGTCGCGTCGTATGTAAGAGCCGCAACGTCGTCAGGAACGTATCCGTAAGCCTTTTGATACTTTGTGATGAACTCCTTTGTCTTTCCTGTCGCTCCCTTGGCTGCGTAGTGAGTCGTAAAGTAAGCGCCCACAACCGCTCCCTTAGAAAGCGGGAACAAGTCCGCGGAACCCCACGAGTCGGAACCCATGACCGGCTTTGACCAACCCAAGTCCTTGGCTTGCGAAGTGATCAATCCTACAAAGTTGTAGTAGTCGGGAAGATAAAGGAAGTCCGCCTTTGAGTTGACAACCTTTGTAAGCTGGACGCTAAAGTCTTGGTCCTTCTGTCCAAAGGATTCAAAAACAACAACCTTTCCGTACTTTGACTCCCATTCCTTTTTGAAAAGTTCGGCCAAAGTCTTTGAGTAGTCGTCCTCAAGGTTGTAGACGATGGCTACGTTCCTTCCCTTGAATGTTTCGCTGGCGAACTTAGCGGCCACAGGAGCCTGGAAAGGATCAAGGAAGCAGGCGCGGAAACAGAAGGGGCGGCCGGCCGTGGCCTTGGGGTTTGTAGCCCAAGGAGTGATCATCGGAACCCTCATGTCGTTGTAGATTTCGCCGGCGGGAATCGCGCGGCCGGAACCTTCAGGACCAATTGAGGCCAAAACTTTGTCAATGTCAATCAACTTGTTGGCGGCGTTGATGGCGGAATCCGACTTAAGTTCGTTGTCAACATAAACAAATTCAAGAAGATACTTTTCGCCCTTCACGTCCAAACCGCCGGCGGCGTTGATTTCTTTTTTAATGATTTCGCCCGCGAATTTGGCGCTCTCGCCTACCTTGGGAGAATCGCCAGTGAGAGGAATGTTAAATCCAAGCTTGATTGTTTTCTGCTTAGGGGCAGAAAAAGAACTCGTCGTCGCAAAAAGAGCGACAACTCCAAAAACAATTGCCGTCTGAAGTCTCTTCATATTCAGCTCCTTGTTTTTTCGCAAAGAGCTTTTCTGAAAAGACAGCAAAGATCTTTGCGCGAAAGATTAAGATGCCATACGACATCTTTTCATGCACAGCGTCTTTGCTGACGTTCTGATGATGCAAACCTAACAAAAATCGGCTTTTTTTGCACTGTACAAAGCGCACAAATTATTTATTTTTTTATTGTGCGTTTTGTCCATACATTTTTTGCCTATTTGTTCCTCAACAAATCGTAAATTTTTACCTGCTCTTCCTTGGAAAGAATTTTCCAGCACTTTGCGGGACTGCCGGAAGCGACGGAATCCCCGGCCATCTTTTCTTCCAGAGCGGCGAATTTTTCCAAGTCAATTCCGTATTCCCTAAGCGTTGGAACGCGCAAAGTTTTTGTAAGCGCTTCCAAAGCCGCGATGAATTTTTCGGCGCCCTCCTTTGCCGCGCAGCCCTTTTCGACGGCGCCAATGGCAACGGCAAGTTGGGCAAACCTTTCATAGCAGCCGTCCATAACAGCCTTAAGGCATTCAACGGCCAGCATCGCGTTTGAGATTCCGTGCGGAACGTGGAAGCAAGCGCCGATAGGACGGCTCATTCCATGAATGATTGTCGTGGGAGCTCCGTTAATGGCGACGCCCGCTTCATAAGCCGCAAAGCTCATGTTCTCGCGCGCCTCTTCGTCGCCGCCGTCTTGGCAAGCCCTTGGAAGATATTCAAAAATTCTTTTCACGGCGTCAAGGCAAAAAATGTCGGTCACGGGATTGGCGGCGCGGCTGGTGTAGCTTTCTACCGCGTGACAAAGAGCGTCCATGCCGGTGGCCATCGTGACGCTTTGCGGCGCCGTGCATGTGTACTTGTAATCGATTACGGCGATTTTCGGCAAAAGAGCGTCGCCTTTAAAAAGCAGCTTTTCTTCCGTCGCCGTGTTGGTAAAGACAAAATATCTTGTCGCCTCGGAATCGGTGCCGGCCGTCGTTGGTATCAAAACAAAGGGCGCGAAATTTCCCTTTATCTCCTTGCCTTTGTAGTCGGCTAGCTTTCCAGGAAGGACGGCCATAGCAGCAATTGCTTTGGCGGTGTCAAGCGGCGTTCCGCCTCCAAGTCCAACGATAAAATCGCATTTCTCGGATTTAAAGATGTCCACTCCAGCCATGATCATTTGGTCGGTCGGCTCGCCCGGCAAATCGTTGAACAAAGCCGCCTCGATTCCAAGCGAAGCCAAAAGGTCGGAAACCTCTTTTGCCAAGCCAGTTTTGGTGATGATTTTTCCAGTGACGATCAAAGCCTTTTTTCCAAAGGCGGCCATTTCGGGAGCGGCGTTTTTTAGCGCGCAGTCACCAAAATAAATTTTAGGAACAGAGCTAAAAGAAAAATTCATCCCTCAATCCTTTCACAAAACGTATTTTCCGTCAACGATTGTCAAAACCTCGTCCAGCTTGGCAAGCTCTTCGTCGATTTGCTCTTCCGTGATGATGAGGGGCGGCGCGACCATAATGACGTTTTCGTGGGAATAGGTGAAAAAGCCGCGGCTCTTCAACATACTTCTACCCTATGAGTCAAAACAAGTCGGGACGTGGCGCGCTCCCAATGACACAACTAAGCCTTCCTCTTATTTTGGAACAATTCTTTAGAATTCTTGTTTCTTCTATTGATACTGTAATGCTCAGCTTTTATTCCGAACAAGCGGTCGCCGCGGTAGGAATGATGTCGCAGTATGTTTTTTTCATAAACATCCTTTTCAACGTAATCGCGATTGGAACTTCGATTGTCTTGTCGCAATTTTTAGGCGCTCAAAAATCA
>JAILDQ010000001.1 GCA_024689365.1 Treponema sp.
CGCGCGAATCCGTCTGACATAAGCCAAACATACACAACGTATTTGCAAGCAAACTTTTACATTACAAAAGACAATGTTTTTAAAAACGGCGTCGAATTGGAATTTCAAGACCAAAATAATTTCACCGCAAAAGCGACTGTCACTTGGAAACGGCCGGGAAAGGCAAGCCCTATCACTGCCATAACAAGACTCTTCATAAAAAAATTCAGGGGAAAAGAAATTCCGATTTCAAGAAGCGACAGCATAAACTGTTCTTGGAAAAGGTCTTCAAGCGCAAATTCAAGCAAAGTCCAAAGAAGCCATACTTACGAATTCATTCACGGAGCGGATTTTCAATTCGCTAAATTTTTCGCCATGACAACAGAAGTAAATCTTGGATTGAACTGCGCGATCAACGACATTTGCACGGCAACGGCAACTTTTAGCCTTGGCGGAAAACTTTCATTCTAAATTATTGCAAGGGCGCGAAATAACCTGTTTCGTCCCGTCCGCTTCTGTTCATAATGTAGGTTTCGATTTCAAGCGGCAAATAAGCGCGGCCCATATCGGTTTGCAAAACAGACTCAAAGCTGAATTGATACAAGCCGTTCGGAACGTCAAGCAAGTCTTGGACAACCGTAGACAAGCCTTCAGGCCTGTAAACGTAATAGGCTTTTCCGTAAGAGCTTTTGTAAATGTAGTCCAACTCTTCGTCGAGGGCGCCTTGCTTTAAAGTGATTACGCTAAAGGCCACTCCGTTGTTGTCCATAAAGGCCGTCAAGTCGGTCAAGCCGTATTTGTCAAATGAATTTTGAGGCATGCGGCCGTCGGTAATGTAGAGCACCGCCCTTTTGGGCTCTCCGTTAATCAACGTGTTCACTGCCATTCTCAAGGACAAGTCAAAAGCGCAAGACTGGCTTTTTGGGCTTTTTAGCGCGGACTCAGAAAATTTCATCAAGCCTTGAGGAACGCCAAAATATTCAGTCACGGGAATGCTTCCGCTTGAAATCAAAGTGATGTTTCCAACGCCTTGCATCGAAGCGGCTATGTCTCGAACCGCCTGGTCAAGGGCTGAATCGCATTCGCTTCCCATGCTGCGGTCAATTATTATCGCGATGTCCTCGTTTTTGTTTGAGGCGGCCGCTCCTTCAAATCGAAGGTTCGCGACAGGCCTTTTTCCTTCGCTTATGTAAAAATTTTCGGCGCGCAAACCGACAACCGGCTGCCGCCTTCTGTTTTGAACGCGAACATTCATCGTCACCTTTGGGAACTGCTCGGCGTCAACTCGTTCAATCTCAACAAAAAGGCCGCCCAAAAGTTCCGTCATGTTTGACAAAATGCATATTTCGTTGTTGCGAAAATCCGCGGCCAAAATGTTTCCGTTGTGGTCGGGAATCGCGCAGGTCACGCGAGCGGGCGCGTTTCCAAAGAAGGCGCTTTCATACACCGCTCCGCTTTGCAAGTCGATTGAAAAGACCCTGTTTCTGTCGCTTACAACAAGCGCGTCTTCGTCTTGGGAAAATTTCAAGGCTTCAGGAAATTTAAATGTTTTGTCTTGAACCAAAACGTCAACATAGTTTCCGCTCAGGTCAAATTCATAAACGCCGCCCAAAAAGGAATCGGCGACATAAACGCTTTGCCCCTTTATCGCGATTCCAGTTGGCCCTTTCAAGCCTTCAAAGGCGGAGTCTTTTTTTCCAAAAGAAAAGAGGCCGTTTCCGTCCTTGTCAAATACGCTTACCCTTGAATTTCCAAAATCTGTGACGAAAATGTTTCCCAAATAATCTTGGGCCAAATACTGGGGGCCGACAAATTCTCCAACGGCCCTGCCCTTTTTCCCAATGTACTTTTCAAAAACGCCGCTTTCGCTCAAAACGCTTATTCTGTCGCCAGCGCTTTCGCTTACAAAAATCTTTCCGTCTTGGGCCCTCACAATGTCAACAGGCCTGTCAAAGCCGTTCAAAGGCCCTGTCACGCGGCGAACGACGTTTCCGTTTATGTCAAGCAAAACCAATTCGTTCGAGCCGTAAGCGCAAACCCAAAGCGTTCCGTCAGCGTTAGCCAAAACGGAAGACGGCTGGCTGAATATTTGGAAAGAGCCGCCTGGC
>JAILDQ010000052.1 GCA_024689365.1 Treponema sp.
GTTTGCCAGAATGACGCAACCCCAGCCGCCAGGTCCCGGGTTTCCCGAGCAGCCGCCGTCAGTGTAAATCACGATTTCCATTTTCCTACCCAAAAGAAATTATAGCGCGGAAAGCGCAAAATAACAAGGGAAAAGAATGCGAGGGCATGAGCCGCGGCTAGTCGGCGAAAAAGGCGAGGATTCTGTCGGGGTAGTCGCTGGCTTCGTCGTAGACTGCGTGTCCGTAGTTTTTGTACACGTAGGATTGCGCGGAGTTTCCGGCAAGGCTTGCTATTTTGCGCGCGGCTTCCGCGCCGAAAATTTGGTCTTCTTCCGCGCCGACGGCAAGGATTGGACATTGTATTTTTGGAAGGATGAAAGTTGCGTCAAAATCCAAAATCGCGCGCGCCAAAATTGAAAAGCGTTTTAGGTCGTATCTTGTCGCTCCTTCAAGGGAGGCTGAAATCGCGTCTTTGTATTTTTGGTAAAAGCCTTGGCTGTAAACGGCTTTTGCAAAGGCTTGGTTAAGGTCGGCGGCTTTTTCTTTTTGCGCGAGGTCCGCCCAGTTGCCGATCAGCGCGGAGGCGGATTCCGTCATTTTTGCGCATGTCGAACCCAAGAAAAGTTTTGAGACCAAATCAGGGCGGTCTGCCGCGACTTTTTGCGCCGTCATGCCGCCGGCCGAGATTCCCACAAGGCAGGCGCCTTTAACGCCAAGCGCGTCCAAGGCTTCGATTGCCGCTTGAGCCAAAAAGCTTGAGTGGCAGCCTTCCGGCGGCTCAATCGGCCGTTCCATCAAAAATATTTCGTAATCGTCCAAGAATTTTTTATAGCGTTCGGCCACCGCTCCCGCAAGAGGCATTAGGCTTTTAATGGATAGTCCCGGCAAAATGACCAAGGGCTTTTTTCCGCGCCCAAAACGCGCGCATTCGACTTTTGCGGAGGAGGTGGATATGATTTGCGCTTTTGTTTGGAATTCCATGCTTTTATACTATCTAAAAATGACAAAGTATGCTATAGTTATCTCTATGACAAAAAATTCCGAGCATAAGTTTAGCAAGCGACAGGTTGAAGATTTGCTTGAGGCTTGCCTAAACAAGACTTTGGGCGAGATAGACAAGAAGCGTGTTTTTGACAGGACAAAGGCGAATCCAAAAATTACTGGAATCGCAGGCGATGTAATAGAACAATCCGTCTTTGGTTATGACGCGAACAGCGATTCCTCTCCAGACTTGAACATTGACGGAATTTTGACTGAGCTAAAAACAACTGGCATTAGAATTTCAAAAAGGAACGACGAAGAATATGAAGCAAAAGAGCCGATGTCCATAACCGCGGTTTCGCCAAATGTAATAATTGGCGAGGAATTTTCTGATTCGCGCTTTTGGCATAAGCTTGAGCATTTGCTTTTGGTTTATTATCTTTATGCTTCCGACAAAACTGTTCTTGCCGCTGAATATGCAAATTTTTTAGTAAAAGGATATCAGTTCCTTGAGTTTTCAGAAGATGATAAAAGAATTTTAGAGCAAGATTGGCTTATTGTTCGCAACTTCATTCGCTCATTGGACGGTAATGAGAATTTGTATCCCGAAATCTCGCATCTCCGTGACAAATTGCTTTTTATAGATACCGCTCCAAAATGGCCGAATAAGCCTCGTTTTAGGTTGAAGCGAACTGTTGTTTCAAATATAGTTCAAAAGCACTTTAAAGGTTCTCTTGAACAATTGCCAAAATCCTATTCTTCTTATGATGAAATAGACAAAAAGTGCCGTAAGATTGCCAAGCTTTACAAGAATAAAAGTGTGGCGGAACTTATGTCAACATTTTCTATCGAAGGAAAAATTGACAAAGGCATTGGCGAACGTCTTGTTGTAAAAATGTTCGGCGGAACCGCAAAAAAGATGCAAGACATTGACCTTTTTAGCAAAATCGGTTTGCTGGGAAAAACTGTTGTTCTTACAGAAAAAGGAAAAAGAACTGAGGACATGAAGCTCTTCAGAATTAACTTTGAAGCAATCTCAAATGTTGACGAACAGTTTGAGGATTCTGTTTTTTATGATTACTTTGCGGAAAGTCAAATTCTTTGCATTGTTTTTGAAGAGCATGATTCAAGCGATTTTAGCAAAAACACTTTTTTGGGTTTTAAGCGATTGTCATTTTCAGAAGATTTTATTGAATTAAATGTAAAATCTGTATGGAACAGAATTCGTGACCTTGTGATTTATAAGGAATTGCGTGATATTCCTGTTTTGGATTCAAATGGAAAGCAAAAAATAAATAAAACCGGAATAGTTCAGTCAGCTCCGAATTTTCCAAAGTCGTCAGAAGGCGTCATTTTTGTTCGCGGCGATAGTTCGGATTCAACAAAAAAGCCGGAGTCTGTAAATGGAATCAGCATGTATCGTCAATATATATGGATGAAAGGAAGTTGCTTGGCCCAGCAATTGGACGGGAAAGATTTTTTGTAAACTGTTTTAAATGTCTTGATCAAATTTTAAAAAATTAGTATAATTTGATTATGTGTATGCAAAAGACTGTCTGCGAGCTGTTTGCCGGCGTTGGCGGATTTAGGTGCGGGCTCAATTCAATAAAGTCAAAGGATTTTTCTCTTTCGTCAGAAACTTGGAAGACTGTTTGGTTCAATCAATGGGAGCCTGGCAAGAAAAACCAATGGGCGCACGATTGCTACGTAAAGCATTTTGGAACAGTTTTAGATTTGAACGGCAACGACACAACTAACATTGATATTTCTGAGGTTGATAAAAAAGCTATTCCTGACCACAACCTTTTGGTTGGCGGTTTTCCTTGCCAAGATTATTCTGTAGCCCGAAGTCTAAACGGCGAGAAGGGAATTGAAGGCAAGAAGGGCGTTTTATGGTGGTCTATTTGGGAAATTCTTAAAACAAAAAAAACTCCGTTCGTTCTTTTGGAAAATGTAGACAGGCTTTTGCTTTCTCCGTCAAAACAAAGAGGACGCGATTTTGGCATTATTCTTTCTTGCTTGAACAACGAGGGGTATGTTGTTGAATGGCGAGTGGTAAACGCGGCGGAATATGGTGAAGTCCAAAGACGAAGAAGAACATTCATTTTTGCTTATAAAAAAAATACAAATTTTTCAACATCTTTAAAATTAAAAAAAGACGTTCTTTCAGTTGTTGAAGTTCTAGAGAATACTGGTTTTTTTGCAAAATCGTTTCCGGTAAAGAAACTTGATGCTTCAAAAGTCGTGGAAACGGAAATCTCAAATGACATCGCAAGCGTTTCTGATAATTTTCATTTTGACTTTGCGAATTCTGGAATAATGTTTGACGGTTCTGTTTATACAATAAAATCAATTCCTGTTGATTCCAAGCCAGAAACATTGGAAACAATTATTGAAAAGGAAGCTGTCGATAAAAAGTATTTCATTCCAAAAGAAAGATTGTATTTTACAAATCCAGAGAGCACTCATAGCGACGAAACTGAAAATGAGCTTCCTGCGGAAAGTCGTCATACTTGGCAATACATAAAAGGCGCCAAGCGAAAATACCGCACGGCGGCGAATGGTCATAAATATATTTATTCGGAGGGCGCTGTTCCCATGATTGACGAATGGGACAAGCCCGCTCGCACAATGCTTACAAGCGAGGGCAGCTTTAATCGCAGCACTCATATTGTAAGGGATTATGCGAATAAAAAAATAAGAATCCTTACTCCAAAAGAAACCGAGCGCATCCAAGGCTTTCCTGATGATTGGACAGCGACTGGCATGCCCGAAAAGTTTAGGTATTTTTGCATGGGAAACGCTTTGGTTGTTCCTTTGATTGCCAGAATGGAAAAGAGAATCAAAAAAATTTTTGTCGAAGAACCGTAATTTTTTCCCCCGCGTTAGGGGCTGGAGCGCCGGAGTGCCGAGCGGACGCGAGGCATGAGCCGCGGCTAGTCGGCGAAGCGCGCAAGACCCGACCCGCGAATGCGGGGAACGCCCAGACTTCCTTTTCTTTAATTTAAATTTCTTCAAATTCCCCTTGCCGAAGAGGCTTTTTTTTATTAAATTTAGAGATGAAAAAAGAAAAAATTTTCCACAAAAATGTTTGCGGAAATTATGTATAGGAGATAAAAGATTATGGCAAAACAGTTGTTGTTCAATGAAGACGCCCGCAGAAAGTTGCTTTCTGGAGCAGAGCAAATCGCAAAAGCGGTTAAAGTTACGCTTGGACCTTGCGGCCGCATGGTTATGCTTGACAAAAAATACGGCTCGCCCACAATTACAAAGGACGGCGTTAGCGTTGCCAAAGAAGTTGAGCTCAAAGACCCCTACGAAAATATGGGAGCCCAGTTTGTTCGCGAGGTCGCCTCTAAGACAAACGACGACGCCGGCGACGGAACTACAACCGCCACTGTTTTGGCT
>JAILDQ010000126.1 GCA_024689365.1 Treponema sp.
TAACCCCCTCTTTCGTTACAATTCTAATTTATGATAGTGATGAAATTCGGCGGCTCTTCTGTCGCCAATGCGGAGCGCATAAAGCATGTGGCTTCTATAATTCAGGCCTACAAAGAACAGAGGCCCGTTGTTGTTTTGAGCGCGATGGGCGACACCACCGACCATTTGTTGGAAGCGGCCGACAAGGCTCTTTTGGGTTCTGTTGACATAAGCGGAGTTGAAAAACTTCACAGGGATTCCGCCGCCGAATTGGGAGTTGACTTTTCTCCCTTTGAGCCTTTGATGCAGGAGCTCAAGCAGCTTTTGACAGGCATCTCCATGATTAAGGAATTGACCAAGCGAACCCGAGACTATTTGGTTTCTTTTGGCGAACGCCTCAGCGTTAGAATGATGGCCTCCTACTTGAAAAGCCAAAACACTCCGGCTCGTTTTTTTGACGCTTGGGATTTGGGAATCGTGAGCGACTCAAATTTTATGTCCGCCGAATTGCTCGACGAAGTATGGAAAAACATTCCTCTTGAATTGAGCCCTTACGCAAACGGCGCCGCGAACGAAATTCCAATCGTAACTGGCTTTATTTCAAAAGACAAGAAGGGCGACATAACAACTCTTGGCCGAGGCGGCTCAGACCTTACCGCCACAATCATCGGAAGCGCGATGAAGGCGGAGGAGATTCAAACTTGGAAGGACGTTGACGGAATCATGACTAGCGATCCCCGCTTGTGCTCGGCGGCCCGCACCGTTCCTGAAGTCACTTACGAAGAGGCGCAGGAACTTGCAATGTTCGGCGCGCAGGTTTTGCATCCAAGGTCCATGGTTCCTTGCCTTAAGGCCGGAGTTCCAGTCCGCGTAAAAAATTCCTACAACATTAAAAGCCCTGGCTCAATCATCGTTCAGGAGCACAGCGGCGAAGTTCCAAAAGTTTGCGCGATTACCGCTGTAAAGGGCGTGACCTTGATTGACATCACCAGCGCGGGAATGCTTGGAGCCGCGGGCTTCTTGGCGCACATCTTCAACCAGTTCCTAAAGTGGAACATAAGCATTGACGTAATCGCGACGAGCGAAGTTAGCGTTTCTCTTACTGTGAACACAAAGGCCGATTTGTCGGGCTTGCTCGAAGACTTGCGCCGCGTAGCCCAGGTTCAAGCCAGGCCGGGAAAGGCTATCGTTACCGTAATTTGCGACGCGACAAAGTCAGCCGACGTTTTGTCCACAGGACTTGTGGCTCTTGCAAATGAAAAAATCAATCCGCAAATGATAAGCCAGGCCGCGTCAAAGGTTAACATAAGCATGATTGTTGAAGACAGCCAGCGCGACCAAGCCGTAAAGGCTTTGCACGCCGCGTATTTTGAGAGCTAGAATTAAACGAAGGCAAGCGCAGAATTGCCGCATAAGATGCGAATAGGGGGATCAGATGAAAATAGCTTTGGTTGGTTTTGGAAAGATGGGCCACATGATAAAGGACGCGGCCATTTCTCTTGGCGAGGAAGTTTGCGTTACAATCGATTTTTTCGCGCAAGACGCTGACGTAAAGAACTCAAGCCCTGAAGATCTTGTTCGCGCCGTAAAGTCTAGCGGAGCGCAGGGCGTGATTGAATTCACTCATCCGAGCGCGGTAGTCCAAAACCTCACGGCCCTTGTTCCTCTTGGCCTTCCGATTGTCGTCGGAACAACCGGCTGGAAGGATTCAGAAAAAGAAATCGCAGACTTGTGCGCCTCGACTGGCGGAACCCTTGTCCGCTCCTCAAACTTTTCTACAGGCGTGAACGTCTTTTACAAAATCGTTGAGGAAGCCGTAAAGCTCATGAACTCTTATTCCGAATACGACACCGCGATTTGGGAAGCCCACCACAATCAAAAGGCCGACAGCCCGAGCGGAACCGCCTTGGAAATCGCCCGCCGCGTCATGGCCAACAATCCAAAAAAGACAAAAATGGTCGTTGACGCCTTCCACCAAAAGCCCGACGCCTCGGAGCTTCATGTTTCTTCGACTAGATGCGGCTCGATTCCCGGAAC
>JAILDQ010000161.1 GCA_024689365.1 Treponema sp.
ATTTTTGCGCTTCAGGTAATGAAGGGATTTTTCAAGCCCTTTAGCAAAGCCCAAGCCCAAAAGTTCGCGGAAGAATACATCAAGCTTTTGGAAATCAAAACCGCTTCGGCCGACACGCCAATCAAGTCCCTTTCGGGCGGAAACCAGCAAAAGGTTTTGTTGGCGAGAGCCTTGCTTTCTAATCCCCAGTACTTGATTCTTGACGAGCCGACTCGAGGAATCGACATCGGAACCAAAACTGAAATTCAGGAATTGGTTTTAAAGCTTGCAAAAGAAGGAAAGAGCGTAACCTTTATTTCTTCGGAAATCGACGAAATGCTTCGCACTTGCACGCGCCTTGTGGTTATGCGCGACTTTAAGCAAGTCGGCGAGCTTACAGGAAACGATTTGACGCAAGGAAAAATTATGACAACGATTGCGGGAGGAAACAAATGATTTCTGCAAACACAAAGAAAGATAAATTTCTTGGCATTTTTAGGAACCAAATTTTCATTCCGCTCGCGGCGCTTTTAATTTTGGTTTTATTCAATCTTATCGCGGACCCTTCGTTCTTTAAAATCTCTCTTGGCCAGAACAGCGACGGAAATCCTGTTTTGTCTGGATATTTGATTACGATTTTGGACAACGCTTCGGAACTTGCGATTTTGGCAATTGGAATGACTCTTGTAACGGCGGCTTCAGGCGGACAAGACATCTCGGTTGGCGCAGTTATTGCGATTGCCGGCAGCGTGGTTTTGCGCGTTTTGTGCGGCGACGATCCCCGACCCGAGACAATGCAGGCTCCGATTATCGTGGCCTTTTTGATCGCTTGCGTGGTGTCGATGTTATTCGGAGCCTTTAACGGAATGCTGGTCGCGTATTTTAAGATTCAGCCAATGGTAGCGACGCTCATTCTCTTTACCGCCGGCCGTTCGATTGGCGCTTGGATTAACAACAACACGCTTCCAATTGTAAACGAGCCGATTTTCGGATACTTTGGAAATTACATTCCTGGCATACCGATTCCTACGCCAGTCTTTATAGCGATTGTGTGCGTGGCGATAATCATGCTTGTATTAAAGTTCACAAACTTGGGCCTTTACTCGCAAGCGGTTGGCATCAACGCCAATTCAACAAGATTGAACGGCGTGGACCCGCAGTTTATTAAGTTCGTCACTTACGTAATTATGGGCCTTTGCGTCGCTGTCGCAGGCTTTATAAAAGTAAGCCGCATTTCGACAATCAACTATTCTGTCATCGCAAAAGACATTGAAATGGACGCGATTCTTGCGGTTGCCTTGGGCGGAAACGTTTTGAGCGGCGGAAAGTTCAACATGTGGGCTTCCATTTTGGGCGCCTACGTAATTCAGTTCTTGACAACAACCTTGTTTAAGTTCAACGTTGCGTCAACGGCGCTCCCTGCTTACAAGGCGATTGTTGTAATTCTTTTGGTTGTATTGAGCGCTCCAACCGTTCGCGAAAAAATGAAGGATTTTTCTAAACAAATCATGAAGAAAAAATCGGCCGCAGCGGCGCAAGGAGGCAACTAATTATGGAAAACACAATTCAAATTAACAAGCCGCTTGCCAAAAACAAACGGCCGCTCTCCGACACAAACTTGCTTCTGGTGATTACGATAATTGTTTTTGCCTTTATGTATTTGTGCGCGGTGATTTTCTTGGGAGCGGGCTTTAGAAAGCCTCAGGCTTTTTTCAATACGCTCAACGAAAACGCGTCGCTTGTAATTCTTTCTTGCGGCTTGAGTTTGGTAATGATTACCGGCGGAATCGACATTTCTGTTGGAACTATGACGGCGCTTGTTTGCATGACTTGCGCGGTTAACCTTGACTTCAAGGGCGGAAATGTCGGCACAGCGATTATGTGGGCTTTGGTTATTGGCGCCGGCTTTGGCTTGATTCAAGGCTACTTGGTGGCTTACCTCGACATTCAGCCCTTTATCGTAACTCTTGCCGGAATGTTCTTCGCCAAAGGAATGACGACAATCGTAAACTCAACTCAATTCAACGTAGAGAACGAAGCCTTTGTAAAATTGGTTGAAACAAGAATCTATGTTCCTGGTGTGGGTTCGTTGAACAAGCTGGGCAAGTGGGTTCCCGCTTATGTTGAAATAGGCGCGGTTGTCGCGGTAATCGTTGTGATTCTTTTGTTCGTTCTTTTGCGATGGACAAAATTGGGACGCAATTTTTACGCGGTCGGCGGAAACCAGCAAAGCGCCAATATGCTTGGAATCAACGTCAGGCAAACAAAATTCTTGGCCCACTTCATTTGTTCGATGCTCGCGGCTGTTGGCGCTTTTGTTTACTTCTTGCACGTTGGCTCAGGCTCGCCCTCTCACGCTGACGGAGCGGAAATGAACGCGATCGCTTCTTCGATTATCGGAGGAACGATGCTTACCGGCGGCGTCGGAAATATTATTGGAACTTTCTTTGGAGTTATGTCATTGGCGACAATCAAGAACATCGTTTCTTCGTTGGGCTTGGACGACGCTTGGTGGACTAACATAACTGTAGCCTTTATGATTTGTTTGTTCTTGGTAATCCAGAGTGTTGTGTTGTCAAGGAAAAACAAAAACAAGAATTAGTTAAAAAAGATTATTCGCGGCTTTTCCGGAATTGCAGCGGAGACATTCCGTTGCAATTCCTAAAGGCGCGGATGAAATTTTCGCATTCATTGTAGCCGCATTCAGCCGCGATTTGTTGAACGCTTTTATCGCTTGAACAAAGCAAGTCCTTTGCCTTTTGGTTTAAGAATTCCCGTTTTTCGACGCTGGGAGCGGCGCCAAAAATTTCTTTGTATAAAACAGAAAATCGGCATCTAGTCAATTTAACGCTTTCGGCCATAGAGTCTACTGTCCAGCGTTCCGGCTGGTCTTTTACCTCTTTCCTTAAATTCAACATTTTATTGTGAAGATTCTTTTGGCGCCGCGTTTTTGGGCCTTGCGAAAATATTTGCCGTTCCAAAAATTCAAAAACATTTTTCGCGCATTTTTCTAATTGAAGGCTGTTGTCGCTTGTCTTTTCCGCAAGAAGCCAGGTAATTTTTTTTATCTCTTCCTCAAGAGGCAGGCTTTCCCTTATGTAAAAAACTTCGTTCACGGGCAGGGAAATTTTGTCAAAATAATTTTCGTTTTTCAATTCAAATTTAAAGTAATCGTATTCAAAGGCCGTCTCTTGTCCGGCGCATACAATTGAATTGTTTGGCGAACAAATCAAGGCTGCGTTTGCTTTTGTTTCAATTTCTTTTGAATTTAAAACAATCGTCATTGGCTTGTAAAAGCGCAGAAAAAGCCAATGCTTTGCGCCGCGGGAAATTTCGATTTTAGATTTTTCGCTCTTTTGGCAAAAGGCGCCCAAAAAATTCAAATCCACAAATTCATAATAAAATGAATGGCAAATTCTTTCAATATTTTTATTGAATTTGTTTGCGAATTTGCAAAACTAGGAGTATAATTATTACGTCTTGTTTTATTTATTTTTTGAGAGCAGGCAGTGAAAAGCGTAAAAAAAATTTTCAAATCGCGTTTAATTGAGAATCTCTTGTTAGGCCTTTTATGCGCAGGATATTTTTCCTTTCAAGTTGTCACTGCGGTTTTGGGCAGGTCGCCTTATGGCATTTACAACGGCGTTGTGCTTTGCTTTCAGTTTTTTTTGCTTTTATTAATGATAAAAATCAATAGCCGCAAGGGGCGTCATTTAAGTTGGCTCTGCATTTCCATTTCATTGACCTTGTTGACAATGGCCTTTATAAGAATGAAGAGCGAAACGCCAATTCCGGGATTTTTCATGATCCTGCTTTTTTCATTGATGGCCACTATGATGAGTTATCAAATCGAGTTGTTGGACAAGCGGATGGTCGCCGACTATGTCACAAGCTTGAACAACAGCCGAGGCTTGATTTTGACTCTCAACAAAAAAATTTACGACAACGAATCATTTTACGTTATTTACATTGAGCTTGAAAATTTTAAATCCATCAACGACAATTACGGCTTTGACTTTGGAGACGAATTAAGAAAGCTTGTGACAAAGAGAATTAAGTTCGCCATAAAAGGACACGGCGTTGCCGGTTGCATCGACAGGTCCAGCTTTATGATTGTCCTTAACGGAGATTGTGACGCCAAGCAAGTCTGCGCCGGAATAATTCGTTCGATTGGCGAAAAAATCGCAATCAAAAAAGACGGCGTGGAAATCGATTGCTATCTTACGTCTTACGCAGGAATTTCCTCTTGTCCCAAGGACAGCAGCGACGCTGAGACTCTTATGAAGCAGTCTGACATTGCCATGTATCACGCTTCAATCGCTAAAAAAGACAGAATTGTTTTCTTTGATTCTTCAATGGAAACAAAAATCAAGCGTCAAGTTGAAGTTGAAAAAATAGTCAAAAGAGCTCTTGCGAACAATCACTTTTATTTGGTTTACCAACCGCAATTTTCAACCCAAGAAAAAAAGCTTCGAGGTTTTGAGGCTCTTTTGCGCTTAAAGGAACCGAATGGCATTGAGCTTTCTCCGACGGAATTCATTCCCGCCGCGGAAAAGAACGATTTGATTTTGGAAATCACCGATTGGGTTTTGGAAAACCTTTTGGCTTCTTTTGCTGAACACGTAAAAGGAAAGGACATAGTCATTTCCATGAACGTTTCCGCAAAAAATATGGAGAGCGAAGACTTTGTTAAAAAAGTCCGCGAGGCCTTGGCAAAAACTTCCTTCCCCGCGAAAAATCTGGAAATTGAAATTACAGAATATTGCTTGCTTGGCTCTTTTGAGCAAACAATCGAAAATATAAAGGCCTTGCGCGCGATAGGCGTAAAAGTCGCGCTTGACGATTTTGGAACCGGCTATTCTTCCCTTTCATATTTGGAAAAGCTTCCGATAAACATTTTAAAGATAGACAAGAGTCTTGTTGACGGAATTGAGACCGATAGAAAAAATCAGCAATTTGTAAGCGCGGTGGTTTACATGGGCCATTTGATGGGCTGCGAAGTGGTTTGCGAGGGCGTCGAAAGCCAAGGCCAGCTAAAATTGCTTAGGGAAAACAACAGCGACTTTATTCAGGGATTTATTTGGAGCAAGCCGCTTGAATTTGAAAAAGCCTTGGATTTGCTTAAGTCATAAGCCTTTACGCCGGCCGCCGCTCTTGAATTTATTTTTTTTATGCGCTAAAATTACAAAACAATTTTAAAGTTTGAGGAAAAGATTATGATTACTACAAACGAAATCAGAGTAGGAACAGCGTTTATGTATGAAAGCGCTCCGTTCATCGTTCAGCGCATGCTTGGCCAAAAGGGCGGCCGCGCGGGTATGGTTACAAAGCTCCGCGTTAAGAACATTGTTACAGGTTCAACACAGGACTTGGGACTTGACGCTGGCGAAAAATTTGAAGAAGTTGACCTTGTAGAAAAAGTCGTAAAGCTTTCTTACATTGACGGCGATGACTTTCACTTTATGGACCAGGAAACATACGACGACATCCCGCTTACAAAAGACGATTTGGGCGACTATGCCGGATACATTTCTCCTGATGACGAAGACATCGAAGTAAAGATCACTTACTACAACGAAAAGGCTGTCGGCATCAAGCTTCCAATCAACATCACTCGCACAATCACTTACTGCGAGCCTGGAATCAAGGGCGACACTTCTGGAAAATCTTTGAAGCCTGCCACTCTCGACACAGGCGCCGAAGTAAAAGTTCCTCTTTACTGCGACACAAACGACCGCATTGTAATTGACACACGCGACGGCTCATTCGTTGAGCGCGCGAAGAACTAATTCATAAAGGCCTGGCCAAAGATGAAAAGAAAATTTTGCGCCTTATTTGTTTCGCTTTTGCTTTGTCTTTTGGCCGCGCCTTCCGCTTTTGCAGTTCCCGCTTTTGTTTCTGACTTTATAGCTGTTTTTTATACAAGTCCGGGAGAGCCTTATTATAAAACCAAGGCTGTGATTCCCCTTCCTTTGGAAAAATCCAAAAAAGCAATTGTTTGCGTTAACCACAATTTTTATGACACGATAAAATTTGGCGCCGCTTTTGAAAAGGCGTTAAAGGATTATTCGTCAGAAGTTACAGTGCGAAACGGCGAATTTGTTCCAAAGGAAGACGTTGCCGATTATGATTACGTTTGGACTTTCCAAGTGAATTATTGGAAGGACAAGAATTCCGACGACGTTCCTGAAAAAGTCAAAGCCTTGGTTCTTCTTTACGACAAAAATTTCAACCGGCTTTTAAAGTCAAGCGTAAAAATCAGAAAATCAAAAGAGCCTGACGCGCCCAATTGCCTTGAAGCGCTCTTGAAAGAATATCTCAATACAGTCTTTAACAAAGTTGTGGAAGTGAATGATGATTCCGCCAACAACAAAAAGGCTAAAAACAAGTCCAAGAAAAAGGACAAGAATAATAAAGAGGCTGAAACAACTGAAGAAAGCCCCGCCGCCACAGAAAACATAGAAAATGAAAAACAAGCTGAATAACGAATTGGCCGTTTGCGGTTTTGCCGCGGTCAAATCTTTGGAAAAGAAAAATCCCGATAGAATTACCCGCCTTTATTTTACTGCGGAACGCGCGCCTCTTTTTGGCGGCTTGTGCAAAAAGTTGGCGGCGAGAAAAGCGCCTTACAATCAAGTGAAGGACGTTTCTGAACTTGAGCGCTTGTGCGGTTCGGTTCACCATCAGGGCGTTGTGGCCATGATAGAAGCGCCTCAAATCGTTCATCTTAACACTGACATTGTTGACGAATGGATAGAAAAAAAGCAAAGCGCCCTTTTGCTTGACCGTGTTGGAAACGCAAACAACTTGGGCGCGATTGTCAGAAGCGCCGCTTTTTTTGGGATGAAGAATCTTGTGATTCCTGAAGACGAGGCGCAAAGTTCCATTACAACCAGCTCATATCGCGTTGCGGAAGGCGGAATGGAATTTGTAAACGTGTATTCCATAAAATCAATACCCGCGCTTTTGGAAGCCGTAAAAGACAAAATGGTTCGCATCGGAACTGCGGTTGACGCGAAAACTCCGCTTAGCAAACTCCAGCTTCTTTGCGCCCAAAAGCCCAGCCTGATAATTTTAGGAAACGAAGAGCATGGAATAAGCGATGCCGTCAAGCGCGCCTGCGACGAGTTGATTGTAATTCCAACAAACTCAAGCTTTAACGGCCATGTGGCGCCTGTAGAAAGCCTCAACGTTGCCCAAGCCGCAAGCGTTATTTTGTACGAATTGAACCGATAAAACGCTTAAAAAGCCATAAAAATCTCCCGCTCTAATAATCTTTTAGGGCGGCGCGATATAAGACGAACCCTCTTTTTTACTTGCCGATTTTGCAAAAATTTATTACTTTTAAAGGTATATTCAAATAAATTTATCGAGGCAGAAAATGGCTAAGTATCAGTTTCAGACAGAAGTAAACCAACTATTAAAGCTCATCATCCACTCAATGTATTCCAACAAGGACATCTTTTTGCGCGAGATTGTATCAAACGCTTCGGACGCCTTGGACAAATTAAAGTACCTTACGGTCAGCGACGACGCTTACAAGCAGATTAAGTTTGACCCAAGAATCGACATCACTTTTGACGAAAAGGAAGCCGTTCTTACCGTTCAGGACAGCGGCATCGGAATGAACAGCGACGATTTGACCAACAATCTTGGAACAATCGCGCGTTCAGGAACAAAGGCCTTTTTGGAAAAACTTTCAAGCGACGCGGCAAAAGACTCGTCGCTTATCGGCCAATTTGGCGTAGGTTTTTATTCGGCCTTTATGGCGGCTAAAGAAATCGTTGTTTACACCCGCCGCGCCGGTGACGAAAGCAAAAAGATTTACAAGTGGTCAAGCGACGGCACAAACGCTTACGACATTGAGGAAATTGCCGCGGACAGCGCCGCCGCTAAAAAGTACGGCTTTGACAACGCGGAAAAAACTGGTTCCGCAATCGAAATGAAATTGAACGACGACAGCAAGGAATATGCCGCTCGTTGGAAGATTGAGGAATTGATAAAGCGCTATTCTGACCACATCGCCTTCCCGATTTACTTGCATTACGTTCAGAACAAATACGACGACAAGGGAAACGTCACTTCTTCAGAAAACAAAGTTGACCAGGTAAACTCAGCCTCAGCCTTGTGGAAGAGGTCTAAGTCTGAATTGAAGGAAAAGGACTATAACGACTTTTATCAAACAATCAGCCACGACGGTCAAGATCCCCTTCATTACGTTCACACTCACGCGGAAGGAACCCAAGAATACACGACGCTTTTCTACGTTCCGCAAACCGCTCCCTTTGACATGTATCAAGCCGATTACAAAAGCGGCGTAAAGTTGTATGTAAAGCGCGTCTTCATCACCGACGACGACCGCGAGTTGTTGCCGGCCTACCTCCGCTTTGTTCGCGGAATCATCGACAGCGAAGACTTGCCGTTGAACGTTAGCCGTGAAATCTTGCAGCAGAACAGAATCTTGGAAACAATCAAATCGGCTTCCGTAAAAAAATTGCTCGGCGAGTTCAAGAAAATGGGCATTGAGGCCGACAAGGCGCGAAAAAGCGAAAAACCGACCGACGACGAAAAGAAAGCCATTGAAAAGTGGAACAAGTTCGTCAAGAACTACAACCGCCCAATGAAGGAAGGCTTGTACGGAGACTACGCCAACCGCGACGAAATAGCGGAAATCGTTCGCTTTAAGTCAACAGACGCAAGCGGAACTGGCGACGAAAATTGGACAAGCTTTGCCGATTACGTTCAGAGAATGAAGCCCGAGCAAAAGGCGATTTACTACATCACTGGCGGCGACGAAGACAATTTGCGAAAGAGCCCGCTTCTTGAAGCATACACAAAGAAGGGCTTTGAAGTTTTGATTCTCGACGGCGACATTGACGAAATTGTAATTCCGGGCTATGGAAAATACAAGGACTTTGAGCTTAAGGCCGTCAACCGCGCCGGAAGCGACGAAGAGCTTGGCGTTGACAAGGCCGAAGCCGAGAAAAAGGAAAAGGACTTTAAACCGGTTGTTGAAAAAATCAAAAAGGCTCTGGGAGAGCGCGTAAAGGACGTAAAGCTTTCAAACCGCTTGACCGACAGCCCTTGCTGCATCGTTATCGACGAAAACGATCCGTCGCTCCAGATGGAACGCATGATGAAAGCGATGGGCCAAGGCGGACAAAGCATGGTAAAGCCGATTTTGGAAGTGAACGCCGACCACGCCATTTTGCAAAAGGTAAAGGACACCGACGACGAGGCGCTTATCGGCGACATATCAACGGTATTGCTTGACCAAGCGCTCTTGCTTGGCGGCGCGGAAATCAAAGACCCCGCCGACTTTGTGAAGAAGTTGAATCGATTGATAGGATAAAATGCGATAGATTCAGAAAGAAGTTTAGGATAAAAAAGGCCCGCCAAGAACGGCGGGCTTTTTTTATTTTACGCTGTCTATTGCTTCTCTCATGTCGTCGGTCAATCGTTTGGCGGCGATGGATTCGCTCAAGCCCTGATATTTTGACATTGGGATTTGCGGCAAAACTGTAAACTCGTATTTATAGCGCTCTTGGTGGTTTACCAAAAGCAAGGATTCGCCCTTTCCCAAGCCGTATTTGTCGTTTCCGCCAATGTGGATTGGCTGGACGTTCGCGCCGGCCGCCAAGGCGATTCTTGCCGCGCCTTTTTTGTATTGGTTGCTTCCGTGTCGGGGAGTGCGGGTTCCTTCCGGGAAAATGATTAGGTTTCCGCCGTTATGCAAGGATTCAACGCATTCCTTTTGCATTACTTCAAAATCGATGTTGTTTGAAATGTAAAGGTTTTTTACGATTACGCTGACCAAGGATTTTTTGAGGCCGGCTTTTACGATGCAGTCAGTGTCGCGGACAAAGGCCAAAATGTAAACCACGTCCAAAAGGGAAGGGTGGTTGGCCACAATCACGCAGCCGCGCAAATCGCGCAAGGCCTTTAAGTCGTTGATTTTGTAAGTTGAAACCCTTAGCAAAGACATCAAATGGATGTAAAAGTCAAGGGAAAAAGAAATGAATTTATGGCCGGCTTTTCTGAACGAATTCTTGCTATGATTGAAAAGGCGCAAAAGAGGAAAAACAATCGCGCCGATTATAATGCTTCCAAGTCCAAAAACCGTGACAACAAAAATTTTTCTAATAATGCGCCAAAGCCAAGCGACATAGTTTGTAATTGGCGGCAAATCGTCTGCGCTCATATTCTTCCTAATTTTTAAAAGCTTGAATGAATTCTCGCGGCGAACGCGGAATGTCCTGCAAATTGAATTCTACACTATTATCGGTTTTTTGTGAAGAAAGAAGGGCGGCAAAGGCAAGCGGACAATTTTGCCCGTTAAAAAATTCCTTGTAATAGTCGGGAATGTTTTCGTCCGCGTAAATCAATACGATTTCCTCTTCTTGGCCGGATAGAATCGGGGCGGCGGCGGCCAGGATTCCGTCTTTAAAATTTCCTTGGCTTGGGAAAACCGCGTTGTAGCCGCCTTTCAAACCAAGAGCGATAGTGGCTTGCGCGATTGGAGCGTTGAAAACGGAAAGCGAAAATGCCGCCGGCAAAATCGAGTCTTCTTGGATAAGTGTTTTGTTCACTTTAAATTCCCGTTCCAATTCGCCGCGAAAAGAAACAAAGACAAGCTTTGTGTTTTTGTCAATTGCAAAATCTTCAAAAAGATCATGCGTGGCTTGAACGGTCATTTTTGTAAGCTGGCTCAAGCGCCTGCGGAAAATCGGTTCTGTCCATTCAAGTTTTGGAGAGGCCGACAAATCATCTTCCGGCGCCTGCCAAAAACGCAATCCGTTTACAAACATTATTTTTTCCTAAATACGAGCAAGGAATAGCAGTTGCTTCCCAAATTATGATGGGCGGTCTTTAGCTCGAAGCCGCCTGCCTCAATCGCGTCAACCAATTCTTGGTATCGGTACATTTTGCTGTTGCCGTTTGCCATGCAAGTAAAGTAAAGGCTTGTGGCTTGCAAAGAATAAGATTCCGCTTCAAAACGCTGTTGGTCCCAAAGGGGTTCCAAAACGTAAACGTTTGTTTTATCGGTCGCGACGGAATGAACTTTTTTAAGTATTTTGGTCACTTGGTGAAGGCTAAAGCAATCCAAGAACTGGCTCATCCAAACCGCGTCGGGTGCGGGCGGCAAAACGGTTTCTTCCGCCAAAATGTTTCCGGCGTATGTAGAAATGCGGTCGGCAAAACCCGCGTCCGCGGCGTTCTTTTCCGCAACGGCAGTTTGGCCCGGCAAGTCAATTATTTTAACGTGAACGTCTTTATCGTATTTGCAGGAAGCAATGGCCCATTTGGCTGTGTTTCCGCCAATGTCAAAAAGAACTTTTGGCTTTTCGGCATATACTATCGGAAGCGCCTGTGGGAACGCTATGTCGCTGTAAAAATGGTCAAAGTCAAACCAAGATTTTTTTTCTTTTGGCGGAAGGGTGGAAAGCGCTTCGTAAATGGTTGTCCATTTGTCTCCAAAAACCTTTAGGCCTTCGGGCTTTTCGTTTTTAATTGAATCTTCCAAGTCAAAGGCGCCTTTATAGCAAATGTCATTGGTAAAATTAAAGTTGACTTTGGTCAAATTGTCCTCAAGCAAAAACCAGCCGATTTTTCCCAAGAAAAGTTTTTCCGTTCCGCTTTCGTTTTTCAATTTGAGAACATTCATTCCGACTGCCATTTCAGAAAGAACTTTGATTCCGTATTCAGAAACCTTTGTTTTTTCGCAAAGCTCTTGTACCGAGATTCCCTCGTCTCCCGCGTCGCTGATTTCTTGCATGATTCCCAAGTCTAGCAAAGCCCTTATTGCTTGAAAGCAAAGGGGGGCAAAGGCGATTTTTTGCGCCTCGAATTTTGCGTCGATGGCGGAAATTTTGTCGTCCGAAAATTTTTGCATGTCAAAGGCTGAATTCTTTTTCATAAGTTTAATAATATCAGTTTGACCGCAATTTTTCAACCTTGGGCGCAAAGCAAAAGTCCGAGTTGAGGCGCGGTTGCCAGGGATTGAAAAGCGCGGTAAAATCGCGGATATGCTTTCATCTGAATTGACAGAGACTTTGCGTTCCCTTGCGGATAAATACGAAAACGACTCTTTTTTGAACGACGACCCCAGCCGTTTTTTGCGCTTTTATTCCGAACCAAAAGAAGCGGAACTTTTGTCTTTTGTCGTTTCGCAATTGTCTTTTGGCCAGCGTGAGCAATTC
>JAILDQ010000198.1 GCA_024689365.1 Treponema sp.
TCGTAAGCAAAACGCGGGTCGTTGTCTTCAACAACATGAATTATTCCGCGTTTTTCAAAGCCCAATTTTGAAAGCAGATTTTGCATTACCACATTATCTGGATGAGTGTCGATTCGCAAATGGCCGCATTTTTGGTAGGCCCAATTTATGCAATAAGAGCCGATTCCTTTTACCGAACCGTCGCCGGCGATTCTGTGCACAACTCCGTATGGGCTTGGATCCTTCCACTCGCCTTCTTCAATCACAGCGTATGTAGGCTCGATGTCATTTCCGTAATCAAAATAAAATACGCCGACAACTTTTCCATCCGCTTGAAAAACATAACTTTTTTGGCTAAGAATGTCTTGGCGAATCAAGTCCTCAGGCGGCCAATTTCTAACAGCCCATTGGTTGGGGTTTCCGTGAGACGCCATAAAATCCCGCGCGTAAGAATAGATTTCCATCATGCGCGGAAGATCTTTTTCTGTTGCCAATCTGATTTCTTTTTCCATAACCACCCCCAAATTTATTTACCAACGCAAAAATGGCTGAACACGCTTCCAAGAATATCGTCGGCGGTAACTTTGCCAATCAACTCGCCCAAAAAATCCAAGGCGTCTTCAATGTCTTGAACCGCCGCGTCAAGGGAATAGCCTTTTTGCAAAGAGGCGGCGTGGCGCAAGCTTTCGAGAGCGCTTTCAACCAAACGCTTTTGGCGCTCGCTGCCCAAACCAGCCTGGCTTCTTTCTGTTTGAGAGCCTTGAAGCAAAATTCCTTTTGCCGTCTGAACCAAATCCTTTACGCCGCCTCCACTTTTGGCGCTGACAAAAACTTGTC
Organism: Treponema sp.; assembly: GCA_024689365.1. GTDB lineage: Bacteria > Spirochaetota > Spirochaetia > Treponematales > Treponemataceae > Treponema_D. The sequence goes on from JAILDQ010000198.1 coordinate 817, forward strand.
CGCAAAGGCTTTGAGTTTTCTTTTTCGCGCTTTCATAAAAAGTTTTTGCGTTTGCGATTTGTTCATCGCTCGCCTTGTCGATTTTGTTCCAAACAAAAATCGCCGGCTCTTTTCTTTCCGCCAAAAAGTCAAGGTCGACTTCTTTTGTCGGCAAAGTTATGTCGGCAAGGTAAAAAATCAAGTCGGCCTCGTCGCTCAATTCCTTCGCGCTTTGAACGCCGCGAGCCTCAATTTCATCGTCGGTTTTTCTCAAGCCCGCGGTGTCAAAAAGGCGGGCGGGAATTCCGTCAAGGCTAATCCAGCTTTCTATCCAGTCACGGGTCGTGCCTTCGATGTCGCTTACAATCGCCCTCTCCTCTTTTAAAAGCGAATTAAAGAGGCTGGACTTTCCGGCGTTTGTTTTTCCGCAAAGAACCACGCGGGCGCCTTCTTGGTAGAGCTTTTCGCTTTTCCAGCTTGAAGCCAAAGTTTCAAGTTCCCCAATCGCTTTTAGCAATCTTGTTTGGTCGTAGGAATCGGCGATCGTTTCTTCGTCCTCAGGATATTCGATTTCAACTTCAATCTGAGCAAGAGTGTCCACCAAGGATTTTTGAATCTCTAAAATTTTTGTAGAAAGGTTTCCGGCCAAGCGGCCCGCGGCTTTTTGGCTTGAAGCGTTTGTTCGGCTGTCGATAATTTCTTTTACGGCCTCCGCTTTTGTCAAATCCGTTTTTCCGTTTATAAAAGCCCTAAAGGTAAACTCGCCGCGCTCGGCTTGCCTAAAGCCATTTTGCAAAAGCAAGTTGAAAATTTTTGTCACAACCGCCGTTCCGCCGTGGCAAGAAATTTCGGCCATTTCTTCGCCGGTAAATGATTTTGGCGAACGGAACACAGAAACTAAAACTTCGTCGATTTTTTGCGCGGCGAGATTTTTGACTTGCCTTCCATCACTGTCGGCGGACTCGTCTTTGGCTTTCAAAGCGTCCTGCTCTTTCGGCTCGACAATCCAACCATAAACGATTGTATTGCCTGCGGCTTCGTTCAAAGCCTTTGGGCGGGAAAAAATTTTAGATAGAAGTTTGATTGAGTTTTTGCCCGAGACACGAATGATGCCGAGAGCGGAAGGCGCCAGCGCTGTGGCAACCGCCGCAATCGGCTCTTCGGGCGTGTAGCCTGTGTTGTCCAAAGTTAGATGACTTTTTCCAAGAGGCCGATGATTTTAGGATCGTAAATTCCGTCTTTAGACTTCA
>JAILDQ010000203.1 GCA_024689365.1 Treponema sp.
CAGGGCGACACAAGATTCATTCCGCTTCCGATAATAGAATCCCGCAATTCAATTAAGGCTCGGCTTGTGGCCAAGAGCGCGGGCTCCATCAAAATCAATAGGCCGTCGTCTTCCAAACGCTCGCACACTTTTTTAACAAAATCAAAAAGTTTTTGTCCGCGCTTTTTTTCGTTCTTCCACAATTCGTTCAAGCTGTGGGAGGCGATTATAAAGTCAAACTTTTTGTCAACAGAAAAATTCTTTTCAAAATTGCAAACGACGGTTTCCGCTTTGCCGCTTTTGGGGTAGGCGTTTTCCAAAATCCTTTTTCCCAAAGAAAGCGCGTCGCCGCTAGAATCGCAAAGGGTGAATTCAAACTTAAGGCTTTGCTCTCCCCTGCCCTGCGCCATGTCCGCGACCGCGCAAGAAGCCGGCGCCGGCCCTGAACCCAAATCCAAAATGCGGATGGGCCTTTCCTTTATTTTTTGAACCGATTCAAAAAAACCTTGGCACTTCTTTAGCGCGGCGGAAGTTTGCGCGTAAGTGACAGGCCAATAGTAAAGCAAATACGCCTGGAGCGAAGCCGCCTTTTGCATGTAGGCGTTTCCGACCAAGTCGCGCTTTCCGGTAAGGCCTCGCTGCAAGTCAACGATGTTTTGCGCCGCCCTCTCCAAATTTATTTTTACGCCGTTGCTTTTTTTGCAAAGAGAAATGTTAGCTTGTATGCGTTTTTCCAAAATGTCTTGGGGAGCGGCCACTTTTTTACATTCCCGTCATGTTGGAAAGCAAGATTGCCGGAGCGATTTCCGCGGCGTAGCCTAAAATCAATTCCGGCTTTTGCGCGAGCATGGCCTTTTTGTCGCCCATGCCTTTAAGGCAGGCGGCGGTAAAAGTTCCGGCGGCGTGGCCCGCGCCGATGTCGGTGTAGCTGTCGCCGACCATAATCGCTTGCTTGGGGTTTGCGCCCAAAGTTTTTAGCGCCAAGAAAATTCCTTCCGGAGCGGGCTTCAATTCCTTTACCTTGTCGGCTCCAATCGGCGCTTCAAAATATTTTGCGATTTTAAAGTATTCAAGAATTTCAAGCAAAATGTTTGTGGGCTTGTTGGTGACGATTCCCAACTTGACTCCGGACTCATACAAAGTTTGCGCCGCCTTTGCAAAACCGGGATACAATTTTGTCTTGATTATCGCGTGGGAATAATAGTAGTCCAAATAATATTTTAAAATTTCCTGCAAGCGCTTTTCTTCAACAGGAAGGGGCGCGTCCAAAGACAAGCCCTTTGACGTTCTGACGGCCCGTTCAATCAAAGCTCTGGCTCCGTTTCCGACAAAAGTCTTGAGCTTTGCGTAAGAAAGTTGAGTCATTCTAAAATGCTTTAAGCTTGCGTTGACCGCGTCAGAAATGTCCGCGGCCGAATTAATGATTACGCCGTCGCAGTCAAAGAGCGCGGCTTTGATTTTCTTTTCCATAATTTTCCTTCTGATATTTTACAAGACCGATAATTTTTTCACACGTTGAACAAACTCGATTCTTCCGATTGAAATTTCTTGCTGCTCTTTTCCGACAAACACGTTCAAGTAAACGCCGTCTTCAAAAGAGTTTCTGTCAATTCCAACAGGAAAGCCAGTGACCAACTTTGATTTTTTTGTGAGCCTGAAAATAATTTGCTCGCCTTCTTTTATCGCTTGGTCTATGACGTGAACCTTTCCTTCGTAGTCCATTCCTTGCGCGGAATTTTTTTCAAGCGGAATCGCTGGCGCGCAAAGCTGGGATTGGTTCACAATAATTTTTGCCGAGGCAATGTTTCGCAAAACGTCTTTTTGCTCTTCTTCCAAATCAAGCGCGTCAATCTTGGAATAAATTTTTTGCAAGTTCTTTTCGCTCTCTTCGTTCGCCTCATTCAAAGCGGAAGTGTTTTTTTGGAAGTCAATTGAAATCTCTTTCTTTTCTAGCGGAATAAAATTCATCAACTCAACGCTTTCTTCCGCGCCCTTGATTTTTCCTATGTTGTCAATGCCGCAAGTCTTAAATAGCGCCTCAACTTCTTCTTGCGTTTGGCAATCCAGCAAAAACACTTGCGGCGCCAAGCGTTCCAAAATGCGCTTCTTTAAATTTGGATTTTGAATCAAGGCCTCCGAGCGTTTGGGGTCAACCTTTAAAACAAATCCCCTGTAAACCGAAATTGATTTGTAGCTCGATTCCCATTCTTTAATTGAAAATTCCAAGGCCTCGGGAACGGCAAAATTTGAATTGTCTTTTAAAACGCAAATAATTTGTTCCGAAGTCATTCCTTGGTCAAAAGCGCGGATTACGGAATTTTGGTTTATCTCAAATTGAACGACAGTGTCAAACTTCACCAAGTCGGCAAATACAGCGATTTCCAAAACTCTCGACAAACCAAAGCCAGGCATCAAGGTCAAGCTGAAGCTGGAGTCAACGTTTACCATCGCGATGTTTTTGGGCGGAAGGCGGCTTTCAAAAAAGCGCGGATTCTTAAAAATTATTTTTTCACCGCTTTCGCTCTTTGCCGTTAAAACAATTCCTAGCCCTTCCGCTTGTTCGAGCATTCTGTCAAAATACGCGCCCAAGGAATTGTTTTGCTCTTCCAAAGAATTTTGTTTATGCAATTGAATGATTCTTGCAAAACGGCTCTGCGCTCCAACAAAAGATTCTTCCTGCCTGCTTTCCTTCGCGCAAAGCAAATAAGCGTAGCGCAAAAACACGTCGCTTTTAAAACCGCTTTGTGGGATTGCGCTTATCGCGTCCAAAAAAACTTGCGAATAATATTGCGACCTTTGCCTGTTGTATTTTGTTGAAATTGAAGTTAGAGAATAAAGCGCTTGCGATTGAAAATCCATTTGTGAAAAATTTTTCGCGCGCTTCCAATCAACTTCAAAAGTTCCTTCTTTGTCTTTTATAATCAAAAGATTTTCCAAAGCCTTTGTGAGCAAACGCGCTTTTTCCAAACGGCCTGGAAACTTTTCTTCAATTTCGCTTTCCGCGCGCTTTTTAAACGAACCGTCTAGCTTGCAAAGGTTTGGAGTTTTTGCGACAAAGGCCAAGTAGGAGCCAATCAATTCCGCGCTAACGCATTCAGCCGCGTCGGGATTTTCGTCTCCGCCGTTTTGTGGAACAAGTTTTTCAAAAGACAAAATCTTATCCAAGGTTTCGGATAAAAAGGGATTTATTTTTAAAAGCTTGGAATAATTCGCGCCTGAAGCGTCGTCGTAAACCAAAAGGCGCGCCTTCAATTGGCGCAAGGATTCTTCAAGCATTTCGCAAAAAATCTCGTCCTTGAAAAAATCCTGCAGTTTGCTCAAGGTCGCGCCCGGAATGAATTTTATGGCGCACAAAATTTGTATGTCCAAATCCGAAAGCAAAGACAAAATATTTTTCTTTGTTTCCTCCTTGCGCAAAAATCCTTCAAGGCTTTCCGTCAACTTTTGCTTGTTGTAAGGAGTCTTTAACTCGCCAAGATAAAGGCGCATCAAAGTGAAAAATTGTTTGTCCTCAAGGCGCAAAAAATATTCGCGCCAACTTGCGATTTCGTTTTTAACCATTGCGCTCCGCCAATTCATCGGCATGCAAAACTATTCTGTAGGAATAGCCTTGCTCGGCCAAAAATTTTTGCCGATTGCTTCCAAAATCCTCGTCGCTTGTTTTTCGCGTGATGATTGTCCAAAACTTTGAGACGCGTTCCTTTGGCCGTAGAATGCGTCCAAGCCGCTGCGCCTCTTCTTGCCTGCTTCCAAAAGTTCCAGAAAGCTGAATCGCCATCGACGCGTCCGGAAGGTCAACCGCAAAGTTCGCGACTTTTGAAACAACCAATACGCGAATCTTTCCGCTCTTAAAGTCGCCGTAAATTTTTTCGCGCTCTGCGTTGGGCGTTTTTCCAGTAATGATTGGAACTTCAAGCAAGTCAGCCATTTCTTTTAACTGGTCCAAATATTGGCCGATGATTAAAATCTTGTCTTCCGGATTTTTCTCGACCAATTTTTTTGCAGCCTGAATTTTAACCGGGTTGGTCGCGGCAATTTTATGTTTTTCCCTCGGAGAAGCGATAGCGTATTCCATCTCTAGAGGAACGGGCAAATCAACGCGAAGCTCAACGCATTCGGCGCTTGCGATAAAGCCAGTCTTTTCCAATTCCTTCCACGGAACGTCGTAGCGCTTTGGTCCAACCAAACTAAAGACATGGCCCTGGCATCCGTCTTCGCGAACAAGGGTTGCCGTTAGTCCAACTCGACGCGTGGCTTGAAGTTCTGCCGCAACCCTAAAGACTGGCGCGGGAAGCAAGTGAACTTCATCGTAAATTATAAGGCCCCAGTTCCTTTCCCTAAAAAGCGAAAAGTGCGGATAGGCGCTTGTCTTGTCTGGCCGCCAAGTCAAAATTTGGTAAGTCGCGATTGTAACCGGCGCAATCGTTTTGTTCTCGCCAGTGTATTCTGCGATTTGCTCTTTTGTCAAATTTGTTTTGTCCAACAATTCATCAATCCACTGGTGAACCGCGGTGATGTTTGTCGTGACAATCAATGTGCTTGTCTGAAGGAGCGCCATGATTTGCATTCCAACGACAGTTTTTCCCGAACCGCACGGAAGGACAATTGTTCCAAAGCCGGTGCCCGGCCCCTTGTCGGCGACGAGCGCTTTTGCCGCGCTTTTTTGATAGTCGCGAATT
>JAILDQ010000242.1 GCA_024689365.1 Treponema sp.
GAGATTCACAATAAACTTGAGACTCTATTAGGACGCGAGGGCGCCTATATTGACGGACTTTACTTTTGTCCCCACCACCCCGACAAAGGCTTTGAAGGCGAACGGCCTGAATACAAAACAAGCTGCGATTGCCGAAAGCCAAAGGCAGGAATGATTTTACAAGCTGCAAAAGATTTTAACATCGACATATCAGAATCACTCATGGTTGGAGACCGAGACAAGGACATTGAATGCGGAGCAGCCGCCGCTTGCAAAGCAAATATTTTGGTAGAAAGAAACGGAAACCTTTTTGACTCCTTGTTAAAAGTCCCTGAATTTCAACAAATGGCAAAGGCTTTGGGGGATTGACTATGAAAGTCGCATTGGTTCACGATTGGCTTGTAAATTACGGCGGCGCGGAAGACGTTGTAAGCGCCATTTTGGAAATATATCCAGACGCGGACATTTACACGCTTGTTCACGACAAAAATAAAATGAAAAATCATTTTCAGAAAAACGCAATATACACAAGCCGCCTTCAAAAAATTCCTTTTGCGACAAAGCTCTATACAAAATTCCTAAAGTTCATGCCAAAGGCTTTTGAGTCCTTTGACTTTAGCGGCTATGATTTGGTGATTTGCTCGTCGTCCTCTTGCGCCAAAGGAGCGATAACGCCGCCGTCAACAGCGCAAATAGCATACGTTCACACGCCAATGAGATACGCTTGGGACTTGTTCTTTGAATACAGAAAGAGAAGCGGCTTTATGACCCGTTTTTTTATGGATCGTTGGATGCCGCAAATAAGGCTTTGGGATTACGCAAGCTCTCAAAGAATCGATAAAATCGTGACGAATTCCAATTACATTTCCCGCCGCGTGAAAAAATTCTGGAACCGAGAGTCTCAAGTCATCTATCCGCCTGTAAACACAGACTACTTCGTTCCGGCCGGCAAAGAAAAACGGGAAGACTTTTATGTCTTCTTCTCCCGTTTGGTTCCGTATAAAAGAGCGGACATAGCCATTGACGCTTGCGCGGCGCTTGGAAAAAAACTTGTGGTTATTGGCGGCGGTTCGGAAGAAAAAAAGCTTCAAGAAAGGGCAAAGGGAAATCCAAACATAAGCTTTACTGGAAGAATCAGCGACGAGGAAGTTCGTTCCCGCTTGCAAAAATGCAAGGCCTTGATTTTCTGCGCGGAAGAAGACTTTGGAATCATTCCAGTCCAAGCCCAAGCTTGCGGAACGCCAGTCATAGCCTATGGAAAAGGCGGCGCGACGGAAACTGTCGTTGACAAAAAAACAGGCGTATTTTTTGAGGAACAAGACTCGCAAAGCTTGCAAGCGGCCATAAAGGAATTTGAAAAGCTTGAGGCGGCCAAAAGCTTTGATTCAAAAAAAATCGCAGCCCATGCAAAAAGCTTCAGCAGAGAGCGCTTTATAAAAGAATTCAAGGCCGCCTGCGAAGAAGCGGTCGCTCAAACAAAGGCCAGCTCCAAAAGCTCCGGAAAAAGCGCCCCGACAAAAAGAGCGAAGGCCGCGAAAAAAACAAAGGCTTAAAAGCCCTGAACTTCTTTTATCAAGCCGGCCAATTTGCGGGCGGAATTTTCGACTGTAAATTTCTTTAAAAGCTCGTCGGGGGCTTCAACAGGCTCTTTTAGCAAGGCCTTTATATCAACGTTTGGCTCGTCGGGATCAATGTAATGCGCGCATTTCCCGTAAATTTCCGGGAGCGAAGTTCTGTTAGAAATTACGATTGGAGCGCCGCAAGACAAGGCCTCCAAGGGCGGAAGTCCATAGCCTTCAAAGTATGACGGGAACACAAAGGCCTTTGCCTTGGACAAAAGCGCCTTTACCTCTCCGTCAGACAAATAACCTGTCATAACAACGTTCGGCAAAGTTTTTATCGCCTCTATTTCAGGCGCAACCATTGACGGCAAGGGCTTTCCTGAAACCGCGAAAAAAGCGTCGGGAAAAAGCTGGGCGTTTTTCGCAATCCACTTTAAGTTTTTTCTGGTGGAAAGGCTTCCCAACGTAAAATAAAAATCCTTTTCCTTTAATTGCGGCAATCTTTCAAAGACAGAAAAATCAGGCTCAATTTTTTTATAAGAGCCCAAACCGTCATAAACAACGCAAACCTTTTCAGGGGAAATTTTGTAGGTTTCCACAATAGTTTTCTTTGTATATTCGCTGACAGCTATTATTTTTTTCGCTTTTTTCGCGATTCTCTTGTACATAATGTTTGAATACAAGCGAATAAACTTGTCGCGGCGGCTTTTAAAGTCATCCGCATAAAGGCGGCCGTAAATGTCGTGCAAGAACTCTATTCCCGGCGCAAAATAAGGACAAGTGTTTGAAAAGTCAAGGCTCAGCCTTTTATTCTTTAAAACGTATTTTTGAAAATCCACCTGCGTCCATTTTGGAAAAAAAGTCGCCGCGACCGGAAGCGAAACGCATTTTATGTTTTTATATTGAGGAACATTTTTCGCGTTTGAGGGAAGAATCAATTCAAGCCTGTCCGGCGGAAAAAGCTTGTCAAGCTCCAAAGTCGTGTCTATGGCGACCCTTTCAATTCCCGTCAAATTGCGGCAAAAAAATTCTCCGTTTATGGCAATCAACTTTGACTTCATAAAAAATCAAGCGCCAAGCCAGTTTGAAGCGTCCGAACTAAAATACTTTGCCTTGGGGTCAAAGAGCGGGTGCTTTTTGTCCTTTTCCGACAAAAGGGGCTCTACTTTGGGAGCGAAGCCGAACCAATCCACGTTTATCAAGGGATCGTTCCACATAAGGCCGCCCTCGTCTTCAGGGTGGTAAAAGTCGGTGCACTTGTAGCCAAAAACGGCATTGTCGCTCAAGACAAAAAATCCGTGCGCGAAGCCTCTTGGAATGTAAAATTGATTTTGCTTTTCAGCGTCAAGAAGAACTCCGTGCCATTTTCCAAAAGTGGGGCTTTGGTCGCGAAGGTCAACCGCAACGTCAAGAACTTTTCCTTGAATCGCGCGCACAAGCTTTCCTTGCGGATGCGTCTTTTGAAAATGCAAGCCACGCAAAACGCCCTTGCTTGAAGAAGACTGGTTGTCCTGAACAAAGCGCTCGGTCAAGCCCGCGGCAAAAAAATCTCGTTCGCTGTAGCACTCAAAAAAATAACCGCGCGCGTCTCCAAAAACCTTGGGCTGAATCTCGTACAAGCCCTTTATTTCGCATTCCTTAAATTCAAAAGCCATTTTTCCCGCCCTATTCTTGTTCCGCCAAATATTTTAGGTATTCGCCGTAAGTGGTCTTGTAGCCTGAAGCCAAGCGCAAAAGGTCTTCTTTTGAAATCCACTTGTTGTTGTAGGCGATTTCTTCCAGGCAGCTTACGTAAAGGCCGGTTCGCTTTTGAATCGTCGCGATGAAGTTTCCCGCGTCCAAAAGTCCGTCGTAAGTTCCTGTGTCAAGCCAAGTGAGGCCGCGGCCAAAAAGCTCAACGCTCAAAGCGCCTTTTTCAAGGTAAGCGTTGTTCACGGAAGTGATTTCAATCTCTCCGCGGGCGCTGGGCTTCACGTCCTTGGATATTTGAACGACTGAATTGTCGTAAAAGTAAAGGCCCGGAACCGCGTAATTGGATTTGGGCTTGGCGGGCTTTTCCTCAATGCCCAAGACTTTTCCGTCCTTGTCAAACTCGACGACGCCGTAAGCCGTGGGATTCTTGATGTAATAGCCGAAAATGACCGCGCCGCCGTCTTTTTC
>JAILDQ010000160.1 GCA_024689365.1 Treponema sp.
CCAATCGCGCTTTTGGACAACAAGACATTGATTGTCGCCATCGCAACGGAGCCTAGTCTTTATGACAAAATCGGTTCAAACATGGTTGAGGTAAAAAGCCGCGACGCGACAGTTCTTGTCATCACGCAAGATTCAAGCGGAGCCTTTGAAGGAAAGTACGACGCGATTTTTAAATTGCCCAAAATCTCTTCAACGCTCGCGTCGCTCATTTGCGTGATTCCAGCCCAGCTCTTTGCCTACTATTGCGCAGTGCTTAGAGGAAACGACCCCGACAAGCCGCGCAATTTGGCAAAATCGGTCACGGTAGAATAAATGTAATCGGCGGCGTCCTGCTGCTGGGCTTCTGTCGGGTGAGAAAGCGCTCCGGTTTTTGCGTAATCCAATTCAGGAAGCAAGATGAATTGGACGTTTTCGTCGCCGCTTTTTTTCTTGTATTCATTTACGGCGCTCTCAATTTCTTTTTCCAAAATGTGGCCCATCATTCCGTAGCACCAAAGGATTTTGGCCTTGGGATTATGCTCTCGAATTTTTGTCAGGAAAGAAATCACGCCAGGCTCAAAAAGTTCCAAGATGTCCTTGCGGTCTTTGCAAGGATTTTGGTCGTTCGTGCCAAGGTTCAATATTACATAGTCCGGCTCAAAGCGCTTGAAGTCCCATTTTTCTTTGGCGCTTGGCCTTTGCATTACTGAACAAATTTCTTCGTAATATTTTGGAATTGCGTGGTCAAGGTTGCAGTCGTAGCCAGTGACTACGCCCCAGCCGCTTTGACTGATTACGTTAAAGTCGGCGCCTAGGCTTTGGGCTAATTTAAAGGCCCAAGTTTTTGTTCCGCCAAAGAAAATGCTTGTCCAATCCGTTTCGCCTTTGGCGCCGACAGCGCCTTCTCCGCTAGTGATGCTGTCTCCGATAAATTCTATCTTTAGCGGCTGGGGCGTTACAGGAAGAAAATCTCCGTCGGTCTTAAAGGATTTTAGAAGGAAGCGGTGTTTGGCGTCGTCTCCCATCGCTTGGGTTTCTTTGTATATTCGGACGTTCTTTATGTTTTGGCTGGGAAGGTTTCTAAAAAGACAAATGTCGTTGACTCCTTGATTCAACATAATTCTGGAAGTTTGAACTCCGTTCAGCCAAACGCTAATCCACACTTCAAGATTGTCGTAGTCCGATTGAATTTGCGCCCACAATTGGCTGGCTTTTACGTTGACTTCAATTCCGCTTGCTGTCCAAAAGAAATCAATTCCTTCGTCGCTCAAAGCGGCTCGGCCCATTATTTTTTTGTTTTGAATGTCGTTTGTAAAAAAACTTTTCATAAACTCAATATAACATTTTGCCGAAAATAATTCTATGAGAAAAGATATTTTTGTAAAGGCATTTATTTTTGGCGCGGCTCTTTTGCCTCTGCTTTTTTCTTGTAAAAGTTCTGAACAAGTTGTTGAAGAAAGCAAAGCCGTTGACAGCCCTAAAGACGCGGTTGTCACATACGTAAACACAAGCATTAACAAGGCTGACGGAAAACTTTCAACAATCATGCTTTTCAATTCGATAAGAGAAGTTACCGCGATTCATCCAATTTCAAGAATGCGCTTTCAATTGGAGCCGGGTGAATACAAATACGACATGGCGACAAGCGAACTGAAGCTTGTTTTGCCAAAAGACGTTCCGTATAAAATCAATGAGTTGGGTTTTCATATTGTAGGCGAGGCGGCGTATCCCGGAGTTTTTGTTCTTGCAGGAATAGACGCGAATAGGGGAGAACCGGGAGTTTTCTTTGAAGGCAAAAAATCTGTCGAGGGAGTCGATTACTCTTACGACAAGGCTTCTGCCAAAATCACTAGTTTGATTCCTCTTGACGTGGACAAGGATTCTTTCCAAATCTGCTGGGCCACAAAAAATGGCGAAGTCACTTTTTCCAATGACACGCAAAAATACAAAGAAGAATACGCCAAGTTTTACAATGATTGGAGCCGCTCAGTTCATATGAGGGGGAGATAAATGAAATTTGCCTTGTTGCTTTTATTGCTTTTTAAGCGCCGCTAAAAGGGCTTTGCAACCCAAGTCGATGTCGTCGTAGGTTTGGTCAAAATTGCCAGTGTACCAAGGATCGGCGATGTCGCGCGTAAGGCCCGCCCATTCCAAAAGCAAGTGGATTTTTGGCGCGGCTTCTTTTCCTAGAATTCTGTTCATGTAAAAAAGATTTTCTTGGTCCATTCCAATGATTAAATCGTAATCGTTCGCGTCGGCTCGGACAATTTGTCGGGCTCGGTGGTTTCCAAGCGGAATGCCCATTTGCGCGAGTTTTGTTCTTGTTCCGTAATGAGGGCCGTTTCCAATTTCTTCTGTGCTGGTAGCCGCCGAATCAATGTAAAAATCTTTTTCCAATCCGGCCTCTTTGACCAAATGCTTCATTACAAATTCCGCCATTGGCGAGCGGCAAACGTTTCCGTGACAAACAAACAATATTTTTTTCATAAAATTTCCAGTTATAAGTAAATGCGTTCAAATGATTTTGTGTCGATTGGCTTTGAAAAGTAGTATCCTTGGAAGAGGTCGCAGCCTTCATCGTGCAGCAAATCCATTTGGTCTTTCGCTTCGATTCCTTTTGCAAGAATTTTTATTCCCAAATTTTTGGCCATCGCAATCAATTCTTTCATAATGATGTGGGCGTTTCTTGGCGACTTTGTGTTTTGCATGAAATCAATGTCGATTTTTAGAATGTCGATGTTGCATTCGCGCAAAATTTTGAGGGAAGTGTTTCCCGCGCCAAAGTCGCCGATTTCTATTGTAAAGCCGATTTTGTGCAGTTGGTCTATCAAGCGTATTTGTCTGTCCAAGTCGTCAATCATTACGTCTTCGCTCAATTCAATGTGAAGGTTTTTTGGGTCGATGTCAAATTCTTGGAGCAAGTCGTTGAACTCGTTTATGATGCTCATCAAGTAAAAGTCTTTTGGAGAAATGTTCACCGAAATGTAAAAGTCGTCGCGGCCGGCGGTTTTCCATTCAAAAAGCTTTTGGAAAACCAAGCGCCAAACGTAGCGGTCGATTTTTGTAATCATTCCGTTCTTTTCAAATATCGGAATGAATTCCGCGGGCGAAACGATTCCTTCGTCTGGGTGTTCCCAACGAACCAAGGCTTCGGCGCCGAGCGCTTTTCCTTCGATTGTTGACTGGGGCTGCAAGTAAATTTTTATTTGACCGGTAGAAATCGCTTCCGGCAATTGATAGACCAATTCCTGTTCGCGCAAGGCGTTGTCCCTCAGTTTTGAGTCGTACCAAGCGACCTGTTTTCCGTATTGGCCTTTGATTGTGTCAATCGCTATAAAGGCTCTGTCGCACATGAATGAAACGCGCATGTCCCTATCGTCGATTTCGTAAACGCCAAAGTAACAAGTTGGCAAAATAGAAAGGTTTACCGTTTCCTTAAAAATGCGCTGGCTTTCGTCGATTACGATTTGAAGGTTCAGTCTGTCTTTTGGAATCAAAAGCGCGAACCTGTCGTTGTCGATTCTTCCGTAAACTTCTCCGACTACAGTTCTTTCCTTTAATTCGTTGGCAAAGGATTTTAGGATTTTGTCGCCAACCGCGATTCCGTTAAATTCATTTATCAACTTGAACTTTCCAATGTCGCAGCAAACGATGAAATATTTTTCGTCTGGGTTCGCTTCCAATGTGTCGGCAACTTTTTCGTAAAAGTACTGTCTGTTATAAAGGCCTGTCAAAGGATCGTGGGTGCTTCTAAAGTGCTCGAGCTTTTCGCGGTTGTTTTCTTCCGACGTGTCTATCATCATGAAATAACTGCCGATAAACTTTTTGTCTTTTGATTCGATGCGCGAAAAAATCATTTTATAATAAAGCTCTTTGTTGTCTACAATGCGGTGAATTGTTTCTTCCTTTGAATCCAATTCGCAAAGGGGAAGGCCGTTTGAAATTCTTTTTACAACAGGCGCTATGACTTCCATTGGATTTTGATGGGGCTTGATTTTATACAAGCTGCGAAGAAAATCGTTGGCGTAAATGCATTGGTCGTCGTTGTCAAAAATCGCGATACCGTTGTCCATTCCTTGAATTACCCGCTGAATGGTAAATTGTCTGAGCAAAGAGGGAACGTACGCAAAGGCAAAATAATAGAACGACGCCGAAACTAAACTGTACAAGAGAACCGAAATGTCCATCGGAAGCTCAAAATAAATGTACAAGCCGTTTAGTATTACAATAAAAACCACTTGGGCGATTGAACTGATGTATTTGACTTTGTAGATTGTCGGAGCGTTGGCCGCTCTGTAAAGAAGGCACAAAACGCTCAAAACGATAATTAAATAGCAAAGCGCCAAATGCATGTCAAAGAGCCAAGACGTGGTCGTTCTAAAATACACGTCCGGGGCGAAGAAATATCCGGCATAGTAAATGCGCTCAATCTGGAAAATTTCATTTGTCCAAATGTTGCTTGCCAAATTGAAAATGTCAAGGAGAATGATAAGGAAAAGGAAAATCATGGCTTTTTCAAACCAGGATGTTTTGTGCTCTTTGAAATTAAATAATTTGCGAATGTCGTACGTGAAAAAGTCTATTGCCGCGTCTGAAAATTTGTTGGCGGCTATACTGTATGGAAAGGCGTATTCCGCGCAAAAGTAAAGCAAAAAGAAAAGCATTATGTCAATTGACGCAAAATAGCAGTCGAATAATACTATTGCCGCCTTTTCAGCATGAATCCAGTTTGTGGAAATAAGGACTAAAAAAATATTTGGCAAAACCGTAACAAAGGCAGCCAAGAGCAAGTTCCGGGCTTTTCGCGCTAGGGGAAGCATGCGCTTGGATTTGACCATAGTTCGGCTTATGGTAAAGGCCAAGAGAATTTCCATTGTCGCGAGAATGAACGCGTATAGGGTTTTCATTTTATCCATTATAACATAGAATTCCGTTTTTTTCAATAAAATGCGCTTGCATTAAAGGCGGGATTTTAGATTGACAAAAATCAAAATTTTGTCTAAAATAAAATTCAATTTTATTTTTATGGGGAATGCTATGGCGCAAAGACGTGTAGTTGTAACAGGACTTGGAGCGGTTACTCCGCTTGGAAACAACGTTCAGGACACTTGGGAAGGCATTAAGGCCGGAAAAAGCGGAGTGGATAAAATCACTTTGTTCGACGCTTCAAACTACAAGGTTCAAGTGGCCGGAGAGGTCAAGAACTTCAATATCGCCGACTATGGCGTGGACCCAAAGGATTGCCGAAAGATGGGCCGCTTCACTCAATTTTTGGTTGCGGCAAGCGCCCAGGCCCTTAAAGACGCGGGCTACAACAAAGAAAACTTGGCCAACGAAAAGTGCGGCATTATGGTTGGAAACGGAATCGGCGGTTTTGACGTAATCGAAGCGGCTTTTAAGAAATACTTTGACCCTTCAGCGGGCGTCACACGCATTCCGCCGTTAACGGCTCCGGAACTCATTCCTAACGAGGCGGCCGCGAATGTCAGCATGCTTTACGGAATCAAGGGACCTGCTTGGACTTTGTCTACGGCTTGCTCTAGCGGAACAGACGCTTTGGGAAACGCCTTGGACATGGTAAGAAGCGGCCGCGTTGACGTATGCGTTTCAGGCGGAACGGAAGCCACAATCACTGGTTTTGGAATCGGAACTTTTATGGTTCTAAAGGCTTTGGCCTCCAGCTATAACGATCAGCCGCAAAAGGCCAGCCGCCCCTTTGACAAAAACCGAGACGGCTTTGTAATGGGCGAGGGAAGCGCGGTTTTGATTTTGGAAGAGTTGGAGCACGCCAAAAAGCGCGGAGCCAAGATTTACGCTGAGTTTGCGGGTTACGGCGCTTCTTCTGACGCTTACCACATCACCGCTCCTCTTCCGGACGGAACAGGCGGCGCTTTGGCAATCACAAGGGCCTTGGAAGACGCTTGCCTTAAGCCGGAAGACGTTCAGTACTACAACGCTCACGGAACTGGAACTCACGCCAACGATTCAGGCGAAACAAAGATGGTTAAAATCGCCTTTGGCGAGCATGCCAAAAAGCTTAAGATTTCTTCAACAAAAAGCATGACAGGCCATATGATTGGAGCCGCCGGCGCTATTGAAGCCCTTTTCTGCATCAAGGCGATAAACGACGGTTTCTTCCCGCCGACAATCAACCTTGACGAGCCTGACATTGAAGGCGGCTGCGACTTGGACTACGTTCCGAACAAGGGCCAAAGCGGAAACATCGACGCGGCGGCTTCGGCCTCTCTTGGCTTTGGCGGCCACAACGGTTGCGTTGTTTTCAAGAAGTATAGCGACAAGTAAAATCACAATATTTTATAGAGGAGATACGATATGGTAATCACACCTAAAATCAGAAGCAACATTTGCATTAACGCGCACCCGGTTGGATGCGCCAAAGAAGTAGAGCGCGAAATCGCTTATGTCCAAGGCCAGAAAAGCAAGCGCGGAGTAAAGACTCCGTCTGAAGGCGGAAAGGGACCAAAAACTGTTTTGGTTTTGGGCTGCTCAACAGGTTATGGACTTGCCAGCCGCATCACTGCCGCCTTTGAATACGGCGCCGACACGATTGGCGTTTCATTTGAAAAGGAAGCCACAGAAACTAAGGGCGGAACTCCTGGTTGGTACAACAACGCCGCCTTTGACCGCGCCGCGAAAGCTGCCGGCCTTAAGTCAGTCACTTTGAACGGCGACGCTTACTCAAACGAAATGCGCGCTTCCGTTATCGAAGAAATAAAGAAGATGGGCGGAAAGATTGACTTGCTCGTTTACTCATTGGCAAGCCCGGTTCGCAACGACCCTGACAAAATCGATCCGGCCACAGGCGCCCACGTTATGTACCGCTCTGTAATCAAGCCGATTGGAAAAACTTATGGCGGAAAGTGCTTGGACATCATCAACGAAAAGCTTACGGAAATGAGCGCTGATCCGGCCAACGATGCCGAAATAGAAACAACAGTAAAGGTTATGGGCGGCGAAGACTGGCAGATTTGGATTGACAAACTTTCAGAAGCCGGCGTTTTGAGCCAGGGCTTTTGCACGGTCGCCTATTCTTACATTGGACCTGAATTGAGCCACGCGATTTACCGCGACGGAACAATCGGCCAGGCAAAAAAGCACTTGGAAAAGACAGCCCTCAACTTGAACGAGCAGCTTAAAAAGAGCGTTAATGGTTCGGCCTACGTTTCTGAAAACAAGGGCTTGGTGACACGCTCAAGCGCGGTTATCCCGATCATTTCACTTTATCTTGCCGTTTTGTTCAAGGTTATGAAGAGAATGAACATTCACGAAGGCTGCATCGAGCAGATGGAGCGCTTGTTCACCGAGCGCCTTTACAAGAACGCCGACGGCTCTATGGGCGAAGTTCCGGTTGACAGCGAGCATAGAATCCGCATCGACGACTGGGAATTGCGCGACGACGTTCAGGCTGAAGCCCAAAAGGCTATGGACTCTGTCACTGACGACAACGTTAAGGAATTGTGCGACCTTGAAGGCTACAAGCACGACTTCTTGGTGACAAACGGCTTTGACGTTGAAGGCGTTGACTACAACAAAGACGTTGCAGACATGAGAGCGATTGAGTAGCGCGTGCCTTGATTGCCAGCCCGCGTGAGCGGGCAGTTGAATCGCTTCCTAATGCAAAATTAGCGAAGCGACATACCGCTCGTATAGACTAAGATTTTAGGCAATCCAAAAACAAAAAAGCCGACCCTTTTGGGCCGGCTTTTTTGTTTTAGCAAATGAAATCTTTTCTAGTTTCTAAAGCTATGTATCGGCGCCGGGATTCTTCCGCCGCGGTTAATGAAGTCCGCGCAAGAGAACTTGTTCACGTTGATTACGGGGCAACCGCCTAAGAGGCCGCCAAACTCCACCCATTCGCCGGCTTTTTTGCCAGGCGCGGGAATCAAGCGCACTGCGGTTGTCTTGTTGTTTACCATTCCAATTGCCATTTCGTCAGCCATGATTCCGCTGATTGTGGCGGCGGAAGTGTCGCCGGGAATAGCAATCATGTCCAAGCCAACCGAGCAAACGCAAGTCATGGCTTCAAGTTTTTCCAAGCAAATCGAGCCTTGCTGAACGGCGTTGATCATTCCTTCGTCTTCGCTTACTGGAATAAAGGCTCCGCTAAGGCCGCCGACGTTTGTGCTGGCCATTACGCCGCCCTTCTTTACCATGTCGGTGAGCATTGCCAAGGCCGCTGTTGTGCCAGGAGCGCCCGCTCCTTCCAAGCCGATTTCTTCCAAAATGCGGGCGACGCTGTCTCCGACTTCCGGCGTTGGAGCCAAGCTCAAGTCCAAGATTCCAAAGTTTACGCCAAGACGCTTTGCCGCTTCCGTTCCGACCAACTGGCCCATGCGGGTAATCTTAAAGGCCATCTTCTTAATTCCGTCGGCCAACTCGTTGATGGGCTTTCCCTTGAACTCGCGGGCGGCGGCAAGAATTACTCCAGGACCAGAAACGCCAACGTTGATTACTGTGTCTCCTTCTCCTGGACCGTGGAAGGCGCCCGCCATAAAGGGATTGTCTTCCGGGGCGTTTGTAAATACTACAAGCTTTGCGCAGCCGTTGACCGGGCAGTTCTTTGAAAGCTCGGCGGTTTTCTTAATGGTCTCTCCCATCAATTTTACGGCGTCCATATTTATGCCGCTCTTTGTGGTGCCGACGTTAACGCTTGAGCAAACGCATTCAGTTTCGCTCAAGGCCTGCGGAATCGATTCAATTAAAATGCGGTCGGCGGGCGTGATTCCTTTTTGAACCAAGGCGCTAAAACCGCCGATAAAGTTTACGCCCAACTCTTTTGCGCACTTGTCCAAGGTCTTGCAGTATTCAACATAATTGTCGGCCTTGCTGGCGCCCGCTACAAGAGCGATCGGCGTTACGGAAATTCTTTTGTTGATGATTGGAACTCCAAAATCGCTTTCGATGTCCTTTCCAACCTTAACCAAGTTTTTTGCCTTGGTCATAATCTTGTCATAAATTTTTTGGCAAGCGACTTTTGGGTCTTCCGACGCGCAATCCAAAAGCGAGATTCCCATCGTTATGCAACGAACGTCAAGCTTTTGGCGCATGAACATATTCACTGTCTCTTCAATTTCTACCGGTGTAAACAACATTTTTTATTCCTCCAATCAATCGTCGCTCCACGCGTCGTATTCTCGGCGCGCGGCTTTTTTTGCGTTCCAGCGGGAAGATTTTTCTTCCAGCATTTCCGCGTCTTCGCGGCCTTGAAAAGAATTCCATTGGCTGAACTGATGTTTGTCCAAGGGATCTTTTTTGTTTTTGTTTTTTTCTTGCAAGTCTTCGATGCCGTTAGCCATTATTTTTTTCCTTTTGAAGCGGGCTTTTTAGCCGTTGATTTTGTCGCGGTTTTTTTTGCGGCGGGCTTTTTGGCCGCGCTCTTTGTCGTTGTGGTTTTCTTTGCGCTTTTTGCCGAGGATTTTGCGCTTGTCTTTTTTTCCGCAGTTTTCTTTGTTGAAGAAGTCTTGCTTGCGCTCGGCTTTTTAGCGGCGCTTTTTGTGGAACCGCTTTTTTTCACGACAGTCTTCGTCTCCGTTTTTTTTGCGGGAGCCTTCTTTGCGGCGGTTTTTGTAGAGCCAGATTTTTTTGAGGAACTTTTCTTTTGGTCCTTGAGCTCTTTTTTGGCTTCTTGCTCAATTTGGTCAAAGTCTATGCTTTCTTCGTCAACAACGTCCTCTTCGATTATGTCTGTGTTTTCCTTGACGGTGTTTTGCACAGGAATTATAATCGCGGGATTTTTTGGCATTTCAATAGTTTTGTTGGGGTCCAAAATTTTTCGCTTTTCACTTTTTTTGGACGCCAGCTCTTCCAAAATTCTCAAATAGAAAACGCGGCAATCCATGGCGCAAAGCAAAATTACGATTATCGAAAAATATTTTAGCGGAGAGTTGAACGAAACAAAATAATCGTAAAGGCCGTGCAAGACAATCGCTTGGAACAAGGGCCAAATGTTGTTTCTCAAATTCTTAAGATAGTAAACCGCAAAACCGCCAAGGCCGGCACAAAGGGTGTGAACCAAAACCGCGGTGAACATTCGCAAGTAAATCAAATTGATTGTGACGCCGTGACCGATGTTTTGAATGTCATGCAAAAAGTAAATTACAGACTCAAAGCTTCCAAAAATCATTCCCGCCAAAAGTGAATAGCAGAACCAATGGTTAAGCTTTTCTTCCTTGGCTCCGACTATAAAAAGCATCAGAGCCTTGAAGCATTCTTCCACCAAGCCCAAAAACACGATTGAGTAAAGCAAAATCGAAAGGGCTTTGCTTTGTCCAAAGAGACGCATTCCGGGAACTAAGAATTGTATGATTGCGATTGGAATGAGGGCAAGCAAGCCCGCGAGAGACGCGATGAATTCTTTTGCCAAAGAAATCTTGGGCACCAAAATCGCGAACAAAACAAAGATTGTCACGAATGGAATGAAACACAAAATAATCGGCGCGTAAATATTCATAACTAAATAGAATACTTTAATTTCGCGCTTTTAACAAGGGGGCGCGTTGGCCTATTGCGTCGCGTCTTTATTGGGATTATAATGTAAAAATGAAAAAAACAATCGCGCTCGCTTTTTTTGCCCTAGGCCTCTCGCTTCTTTTCGCGGAGGAAGAAAAATCAAATGACACAAAATCTCCCCACGCCTTTTCCATAATAAGCGACTTTGCCTATTATCCCAAAAGCGACGCTGTCGCCGCTGGAGGCGAGCGTTTTGCCCCTATGACTAGCCCTTACAAATCCCTTGAGGCGGGCGTTACAGGCCATTACGACTATACCCTTCCAATTCCTGGAAAGTCGGCCTTGACTCAAGGCAACAACGTAAAGCTGGGGGCTGAATTCCAGATTTCTCCAGCGACGCTAAAGCCCAGGCTTTTTATGAGTTTTAGCCCGGCAGCCTTTTTGGTCTTTGACGGAGGAATCACCTTTGGAACCGGCTGGAATTTCATGGGCGCGCAAGGCTTGGCCTCCTACAATCCTACGACCGGAGAATATGACGACGTGAGCCCCTTTAAGAATTGCTTTTATGAATTTGACTTGGGAGCCACATTCCAGTTTGACGCGGCCGCCCTTTGGCCAGGCGATTGGCATCACATCGTCTTTATGTCAACTTATAGATTTAGGTACAGCGGAATGACCGGGCAAGCGGACGGGCATCCTTGGTGCTGGGCCGCGGACTACAATAGAGTTAACGGACCAAACTATTACGTCAACATGATTTTGGGCTATCAAATGCCGCTAAGGCTTGCCATGGCAGGCGTTCAGGCGGAATTTGACGGCTATTATTCGGACAGGCAATTTGACGAAAAGTACAGGGCCTTTGACGGAGATTTTTGCAGAATCAACATTTCGCCGCTTGTGGTCTTTAGCCTTTCAAAGAAAGACACCCTTTTTGTCCTCTTTTATTTTGAGCGCCGCCGCGGCTTTGATTCGGAAAAAGGCTATGTCAACGGCAGGGAACAAAATTATCTTGAAATGAACTGTTCAGGCGGAGAATGGTATTTTAAAAGAATCGCGCTAAGATATATACACAATTTTTAATTTTGCGCTATAATATATAGTATGAAAAAGATCGGCATAAAATTAGCGGATGGCGCTTTCTTTCCGATTTTAAAAGAAGGCCAGCCTGACAAAAAAAAAGTTAATCTTACAACAGTAAAAGACAACCAAACCACTGTACAAGTTTCTTTGTATGCAAGCGAAAGCTCTTCTATGGAAGACGCGATTTTAATCGACACGCTTAAGATTAACAAATTGGAAAAACAGCCAAACGGCCAGCCTGACATAAATTTATCAATATCAATAGACAAAAACAATATCATCGAAGCGACGTTAAAGGACGAATCAACAAAAGAGCAGGCGTCGATTAACGCAAGCTTGCAGGAAGCCCTTTTGGCCGCCGATAAAAATCCTGGAACTGGAAAAGGCTTGCTTGGCGCCGCCGAAGAAATTAAGCTTAAGGATGAAGCCGAAAATTCAAAAGTCGCAAGCCAATTGGATGACATTAACTTTGACATTCCTGATTTTGAAGAAGGTCCGGCTCCTCAGGCCGAAATTGTTCCTGACGCTCCAGTGTCCAGGACAAAAAAAGAAAAGCGTGAAGAGGAGCAAACTGTCGTTCAAGATTTTGACATCCCCGTTGACGACGTTCCTGTTGACGACGTTCCCGCGGACGAGCCTGCTGACCAAAGCATGGATTTGCCCGATTTTGACATGCCTGACTTTAATGACAGCCCAAGCGACGCTTCTTTTGAAAGTTCGGACGACTCTTTAAAATTCAGCGAAAACGAATTTGACATGCCTGACTTTAACGATGATATGTCTTCAACGAAAAGCGATCCTTTTGCTGAAACAAGCTCTGAGCCGGCCTCGTCCGATTTGGATTTTTCAGACCTTTATGATGATGAAGACGAAAGCAAACAAAATACGGGGCGCGGCTCGTCTTTTAAATACATTCTTTTAGCCTTGATTTGTCTTTTGATTTTGCTGGTTATTTTCTTGTTGTTCCGTACGTTTAAAAATTCGGGTAGCAATGAAGAAGCCAAAAACGCTACGGTAGTTGAAGAAGAAATTCTTTCTTCGCAGCGGCAGGATAAAAAAGAAGAGCCTTTGCCTCCCGCGCCCGAGCCCGAGCCAGCCGCTCCTTCCGCAAAGGAAGATGAAATCGTAGTTGTTGAAGAGGCCGAAAGCGTTGTTCCTGATTTGCCAAAAGTCGAGGAAAAGAAAGAGCCGAAAGTCATCACTTACAAAATTAAGTGGGGCGACACTCTTTGGGACATTTCCGCCGCTTACTACAAGAACCCTTGGCGTTATCCAAAAATCGCAAGGTACAACGGCATTAAAAATCCGAACCACATTGTCGCCGGAACATACATAAAGATTCCTGAAGAGTGATGCTTTCTTCACTAAAAAAAGCCGCTCTTGCATTAGTCTTTTTCTCTTTGTTCGCCGCTTGCTCTCAAGACAAAAACTCTTTGAGCGGCTTTTACGGGGCGGACATAAATTACTTTAACGCCCTGAACTCGCTAAAAGAGGAAAAGCCTGAAGCCGCCCAAAAATATTTTTTGCGCTCTGCCAAGAAGGGCAGTTATTGGATTGCCCGCCGTTCGACGGAACAACTTTGCTTGATGGGTGACATTCAGCAAAGAATAAAAAAATGCCTGGACTTTGTAAAACAATACGATGACGACGACGCGAAATTTTTTGTTTGCCGAGAGTTTATGGCCAACAGGGAATACGCGCTGGTTATAGAAAGCACCGACGGCATTGACCTTGCAGAATGCGACAACGCTTTGGCCGCCCTGCGCTTGCAAGCCCTCAACCAAAAAAACGACTCGCGCTTTGACCAAAGCGTTTACGATTGGTTCACCCAAAGAAGAATCAGCGACATTCACTATGAATTCTACAGGCAAAACGCCCGCGACGAATTGGAAGAAATAATTTCTGGCGAAGACGAGGAAGCTCCAAAATATTCTGACTTTATCGTGAACATGGATTTTATCCTTCAATTCAGAATCGCGATTTACAGGGGAAACTACAACGCCGCTTATGAAATGCTGGAGCAAATTCGCGCCCTGACCGTGCAAAAAAAATCGATTCCCTTGACCTGGCAATTGGTGGCCGACATGGGACGCGCTTGCGTCAACGGAAACGACGACAACATAAAAAACGCGCGTTGGTTTGCGGAATTGGCCCAAAGCAATTATTGGGACGGCGATAAAATCAAGTATTACGCGATGATTTATTCAGGCCTTTTGTACAACAAAGACGACAATTACCGCCGCCGTTCATTAAAGCAATTTGAAAGCGCTTTGAGCCTTGCCGGCGACGACAACGAACGGGACCAGGCGCTTTGGTATTACTTGCAATCGTGCTTGAAAATTTCAACCGAAGAGGCTGTGGCCGGCTTGCAAAAATACGCGGCCTCTTTTAGCCAAAAAGAATATTTTGACGATTTTTTTGACTCCCTTTCTGTCTTGCTTTTTAGCGGCGGAAAATGGGACTTGTTTGAAAAAGTTTATGACGCGATAAAGGGTTATGCCAGTCAAGCTACGGTTTCTAAATACGCGTATTTGACAGCCCGAATTTTGCAAACGCAAATAAAAGATTCGGATGAAAACAAAATAAAAAGCGCCCTTCAAAAGGCGGTGGATTGCGATCCGGGAACATTCGTTTACTACAAGCTTTTGGCCGCGAATGAATTGGGCTATTCAACTGAGAGCGTTGACAAAATGTTTTTTGCGCCAAAAAATCTTCCGCCGTTAGTTCCGGAAAAAATGTCGCAGGAAGAAACTTTGTCGGCAAGAAAATTGCTTTTGGGATACGCGGACTTTGGCTTTGGCGAAATGATTTATGACGAATGGAAATTCTTTTTTGACATGGATTCCAGAATCATCGACTTGGAAACTGTTGTCCGCTTGAGCTCTTTTTTGAGGCAAATGGCGAACGGCCAAAACGACTATTATTCAAAAAGCCTAAGAATGATTTCGCGGTCGGCAAACCTTGACGGAATTCAAATTTCAAAAAAAGCCTTTGAGCTTTTGTATCCAAGGAATTTCATGGAGCAGGTTCAGGAATCCGCAAAAGAATTTGAAGTTGACGACCACTTGATGTTCGCCCTTATCAGAACCGAAAGTTTCTTTGAGCCGAAAATTCAAAGTCATGCCGGCGCGATTGGCTTGACTCAATTGATGGAAGCGACCGCTTCAGACTGCGCCAAAAAACTAAAGGTCGAGGAATACAATTTGTTGGACCCGGCCACGAACATTCGCTTTGGAACTTATTATTACTCGCACGTAAAAAGACGCTTGAACGATTCCGGCATTTTGGCGCTCTTCGCTTACAACGCTGGAATCACGACTGTCCGCCGTTGGATTAGAAGCAGCAAAATCGAGTTGAATTCGCAAAAGCAATTGTGGAGCGACATGTTTTTGGAAACACTTCCTTTTGCCGAAACAAGAGGTTACGGAAGAAGGGTTGTTAGCGCCGCCGCGATGTACGCTTATCTTTACGGCGGAAAAAATCCTTGCCAAATCGTAAACGAAATAATGTAAAAAATAGCGCCCCTATTCAAAGGCAAAAAAAAACATTATAATAAAAGAATGAACGATCCCTTTTCCGGTCTTTTGCCAAAAGCCATGCGCTTTTATTCCTTGGAGCAGACGCAAATTGTTTTGCTTTTTGGAATCATTATGTTTTTTGGGGCGCTCGGCGGAAGACTATTTAAGAAACTGAAAATCCCCCAGGTTGTCGGCTACATTGTAATTGGAATTATAATCGGCTCTAGCGGCCTGCAAGTTTTGGGAAAGGAAACAATCGCGGCTTTAAACCCCGTGAGCACTGTTTCGCTTTCTTTAATCGGATTTTTAATTGGCGCCGAGTTAAAGTTGAACGTGATAAAAAAATACGGAAAGCAATTTGTAGGCATTTTGCTTTTTGAGTCAATCACGCCTTTCTTTATTGTCGGCGGCTTGATTTTCGCGATTTCGCTTCTTGTTACAAGCAACTTGAATTTGTCAATCGCGCTTGCCTTGATTTTAGGCGCCATTTGTTCGGCAACCGCTCCCGCCGCCACGACAGACGTTCTTGTTGAATACAGGACAAAGGGCCCTCTTACCACAATCGTTTACGGAATTGTCGCGATGGACGACGCGGTGGCCTTGATTCTTTACGCAATCGCAAATTCAATCGCTTTCCCGCTTTTAAACGGACATTCGGTTTCGCTTGGCATTCAGCTTTTGATGATAGGCCGCGACATTTTTGGCTCGATTCTTTTGGGCGGCTTTTTTGGAGTCCTTCTTGGTTTTTTGCTGAAGAACATTATGAACCAAGACGGCCGCATTCTTTCCTTTGCTTTGGGAAGCCTTCTTTTGTGCACGGGCTTTTCTTTGATTTTGGACTTGGACAATATTTTGGCCGCGATGTCTTTGGGCTTTGTGATGGTGAATTTCGCTCCGGCAAAAACAAGGCCTGTTTTTAATCTTGTTGAAAAATTCACGCCGCCAGTTTATGTTTTGTTTTTTGTTTTGGTTGGCGCGAAACTTAACATTTGGATTATCACTCCTTATTTGGGAATCTTGGCGATTGTCTATGTGCTTGGCCGTTCCTTTGGAAAAACAATCGGCGCCGTCATTGGTTCTTGGATTACAAAAGCGCCTGCAAGCGTAAGAAAGTATTTGCCTTACTGTTTGCTTTCGCAAGCTGGAGTCGCTATTGGTCTTTCAATCGCCGCCGGAAACGATTTTGCCGATTCGATTGGACCTCAGATTTTGTTGATAATAACGGCGACGACTTTTATCGTTCAGTTGATTGGACCGGTTTTTGTAAAGCACGGAGTCACAAAAGCCGGCGAGGTGGGACTCAACATAACCGAAGACGACATCAAGAAAAACACAAAGATTGGAGACGTCACTTGGGGAAATGAAAAAATTTGTTCGCAAAATTCTCCTTCAATCGTAAGCGAAACTGAAACCATTCGAGAAATATTGGATGCGTTTTCGCGCCACAACAATTTGAATTACGCCGTTCGTTCTGACGGCGGAAAATTAAAGGGCTTGATTTCGCTTGAGCATTTAAAGGAAACGCTTTTAATCGGAGAGTTGGCGGAAAATCTTTTGGCGGAAGACATAATGGATCCTGTTGGGGTGACTTGCTCTCCGCAAATGGAATTGCCCGAAGCGTACAAGCTTTTTGACGATTACGATACGGAAGCGATTCCGATTGTCGGCTACAACGAAGAGCTTTTGGGCGTTTTGGAAAAGCCCGCGCTTGACCATTATGTTCATGCGCGCATAATAGAGTTGAGGAGAACAATTGAAAAGTTAGGCTAGCGTTTGCCAAAATGACAAGACGCTAATTGCAATAGCAAGGAGTAAACTATGGAAGAACTTGAAGCGAGAGTAAAAGAAGCGCTTGACGCTTTTAGACCCCAGTTGCAGGCTGATGGCGGCGACATGGAGTTTCTCTCAATTGACGAAGAAAAGCGCGTTCATCTAAAGCTCACCGGCGCGTGCGGCTCATGCCCGATGGCGACGATGACTTTAAAGATGGGCGTTGAACAATATTTAAAGGACGCTTGCCCGGAAGTAAGCGAAGTTGTTAATGACACTCCGATGGGAGATTTTGGTTTTTAATTATGAAGGTAGAAAAAGATAAAATCGTCGCGATTGAATACATTCTAAAAGACACTGACGGAAAAATTCTTGACTCTTCCACAGAGAACGGTTCTTTTGAATATTTGCACGGCCACAAAAATTTAATCGTTGGCTTGGAAAAAGAATTGGAAGGCAAAGAGCCTGGCGACAAATTTAGCGCGGTCATCGAGCCTGCCGAAGGTTATGGCGACTACGATCCAAAATTGGTTAGCGAAGTTGACAGAAGCCAGTTCGATCCAGATTTGGAAATAAAGGAAGGAATGGCCTTTCAAGCGGAATCAAACGCAGGCCCTGTCATTGTTCACGTTACAAAAGTAACCGACAAGACAATTACCGTTGACGCCAACCATGAGCTTGCCGGAAAAACCCTTTGCTTTGATGTTGAAGTAAAAGCGGTTGCCGACGCCACTAAAGAACAAATCGAAGCCGGCTCTCTTTACACTGGAGGCTGCGGCGGCGGATGTTCTTGCGGTTCGTGCGGCGGAGACGACGATGGCTCTTGCGGTTGCGGCGGAGGCTGCTCTGGCTGCGGCGGCGGTTGCCACTAAGACTCTAGCGCTTCAAGGGCGCGAAGAATTTTTTTCATATTTTTGAATCGCGAGGAGCCTTGCATTAAAATGGTGACGTTTGCAAGGCTCTTGTATTTTTGTGTTCGTTCAATGTAAAAGGAATGAAAAAGCTCGCGGACTTCTTTTTCATTCGCTGGATTTTTGTTGGCTATGTAAGCGGGGAGATTTTGAATGCTTCCGTCTGCCAAAAATTTTGCTTCGCGAACGATGCGGTCGGCGGCGGCTTTCTCAGCAATTTCAAGGTAAACGATTGTTCCGATTTCTTTTAGGATTTTAACGGCTTCTTGGTTTTCGCAAATGCCGCCGCCTGTCGCAATAACAGCCGCGCTTTTTAGGCTTTCTTGCAAAAATTGGCAAGCCTTTAATTCAGCCTGCATAAAGGCTTCCTTGCCTTGACTCTTGTAAAGGGAGCGGGCGTCCAATCCTGTTTGGTCGTAAATCAAATCGTCGGTGTCGTAAAAATCAAGTTTCAGCTCTTCCGAAATTTTTTTGCCTTGCGTTGATTTTCCGCAATGCTTTATTCCGCATAAAATTATCGCTCGCCCGTTCGTTTTCATTCCAACAGTATAGCAAAATATTTTAAAATGCGCTAGAATCATTCCTTATGAAATATGATGAAGAAATTCTAAATTTGCTTGAACAGAACGCTCGCTTGAGCGTTGAAGACATCGCGGCGATGACAAAAAAGACGCCGGATCAAGTTAAGGAAATTATAAAAAAGATGGAAGACGAGGGCATAATTCTAAAGTACGCCACCGTCATCAATAAAGAGAAATTGTCAGGAACTGACGACAAGGTTCGCGTGCAAATTCAAATTCAAGTTTCGCCAGAACGCGAGCACGGCTTTGACAAGATCGCCGACCGAATTTACCGCTACCCGCAAGTAAAATCAGTTTACCTTATGAGCGGCGGCTACGACTTTATGGTTGTAATCGAAGGAGATTCCCTTAAGGAAGTTGGTTTGTTCGTAAGCGAAAAACTCGCGACAATCGAAGGCGTTCGTTCCACAAAAACTTGCTTTGTTCTCAAAACCTACAAAGAGAACGACGTGATTTATGTTGAAGACGAAAAAGACCGCCGCGAAGGAGCCATGGCATAATGAACACTAGACCAGACAGGCTAAGCGCCGCGATGATGCGAACGCCTCCAAGCGGCATTAGAAAATTTTTTGAAATGCTTATCGGCCACGATGACGTAATCAGCCTTAGCGTTGGAGAGCCTGACTTTCCGACTCCTTGGGTGATTCGAGAGGAAGCCTTTTATCATTTGGAAAAGGGCCACACAAGCTACACTTCAAACTGGGGCTTGATTGAATTGCGCGAAGAGATTGCAAAATACCTTGAGCGCTACAATATGTCTTACGAGGCCAAGAACGAAATTTTGATTACCGTTGGAGCAAGCGAAGGCGTTGACGCTGTTTTGCGCGGAATCTTGAATCCCGGCGACGAAATCATCGTTAGCCAGCCTTGTTACGTTAACTATGTTCCCCTTGCGGAATTGTGCGAGGCGAAAGCCGTTCCTTTGGACACGAGCAAAACTGGTTTTTATCCGACCGCCGCCGCAGTTGAAAAACTCATCACTCCAAAGACAAAAGCCTTGATGATTTGTTCTCCGAACAATCCAACGGGAACAATGATTCCCAAGGAAGAATTGGAAAAAATCGCCGAGCTTGTAAAGAAGCATCAGATTTGGGTAATCAGCGACGAGATTTATTGCGAGCTTGCCTATGACGGAAGCGAGCATGTTTCAATCGGTTCGTTCCCCGGAATGAAAGACTACACAATCATCTTGAACGGTTTTTCAAAGTCCTTTGCGATGACCGGTTGGCGAATCGGTTACATCGCCGCGCCAAACGAGTTGTTGGCTCAAATCGTAAAAGTTCACGGCTACAACACAATTTGCGCTCCAATCTTTAGCCAGTACGCTGCGGCGGAAGGCTTGCGAAACGGTTGGAAAGAAGTTGAAAAAATGCGCGTAAGCTACCAGCAGCGCCGCAACTTGATGGAAAAAGCCTTTAACGACATGGGCCTTCCTGTGCCTGAACCAAAGGGCGCCTTTTACATGTTCCCCGACATTTCAAGCACGGGTCTTTCCAGCGAAGAATTTGCCACTCGTCTTTTTAAGGAACACAATGTCGCGGTTGTTCCCGGAAGCGTTTTTGGCGAAGGCGGCGAAGGCCACATCCGCGTGTGTTACGCCACTGCGGTAGATAAGATAAAGATTGCTTTGGAAAGAATTGAAGCGATGGTAAAAAGTTTAAGGTAGGAGAAACCAGAGCCCTTGTGTCGTTTTGTATAGGAAATTATCCACAGGTCCGCTTGCGCGGACTGTCAATATGCCACTGCGGTAGATAAGATAAAGATTGCTTTGGAAAGAATTGAAGCGATGGTGAAAAGTTTAAGGTAGAAGAGACCAGCGTCCTTGTAGTGTTTTGCAAAAAAAAATCGGCGGGAAAACCGCCGATTTTTTTTGTTCTGAAATTAGTAGGCGCCTTTGCCTTTGAGGACGACCCAAACTGTTTTGATTAAAATCCAAATGTCCAGCCAGATTGACCAGTTTTGAATGTAGTAGGCGTCAAGGGTAACGCGGTCTTCATAGGCCGTGTCGCTGCGGCCTGAGGTTTGCCACATTCCCGAAAGGCCAGGCATTACAGAAAGAATGTAGTCCGCTTTTTTTCCGTAGCGTTCAAGCTCGTCTTGCATTACCGGGCGGGGGCCAACAAAACTCATTTGCCCAACAAAAATGTTTATAAGTTGAGGAAGCTCGTCAAGGCTTGTCTTTCTGATGAATTTTCCAAAAGGCGTTACGCGGGGGTCGTTTTCAAGCTTGCGCTCTTTTTCCCATTCCTTTCGCATTTTCGGATTTTCGCTCAAAATTTTTTCCAACTGTTGGTCCGCGTTGATGTACATTGAGCGGAACTTCCAGCACTTGAATTCCTTGCCGTTTCTGCCTACGCGCTTGTGGCCGTAAAGAACCGGACCCGGCGACGTTATTTTTACAAGGAGCGCAAGAAGCAAGCAAACAGGAAGCGTCAAGGACAATGTTGAAAGAATTAAAGCCACGTCAAAGGCGCGCTTCGCAAAATGCGATTGTATTTTTGTCAAATAGTTTGTGGAAGAGAAGGCTACGATTCCGGCAATGTCGCGCAAGTGGGGAGCGCCGGACATCGTTGTATTCAACTGTTCTGAAATGACAATTACGTAACGGAAAAATCTTCTGATTTCGTCCAAGTCGCTTTTGTAGCCTGAAATTACGGCAACCTTGATTCTTCGTTTTTTAATAGCCGCGAACAATTCTGGCGAAGGCGGCAAGACGGGAACGCCCATGAATTCTCCCGCTTTTTTTGCCGAATCGTTTACAATCAAGGCGGGCCTGTAACCCAAGTGCGGGTTTTTCAGAAAACGCTTTATAACCGTGTCGCCGGATTTTCCAGAGCAATAGATAACCGCTGGCAATCCCCAAAATTTAAACATTCCAAAAAAGTGGCGGACCGCTTCTCTCATTCCAGGAAGCAAAAGGGTGGCGAATGGAACGGCGACAACCAAGGCGACTGCAATCGCCACCTTGTCTTCCGCGTCTTCAACAAAGATGCTCAAGGCGATTCCGCAAAAGCCAAAAAATGTGCAAATCGAAAGGCGCTTTACTTCTTCGGCGGGCGCGCTCATGATTCCTGGATACAAGTCCGCCGCGTAGAAAACCGCCAAAATTGCCGGGATGTAAATGTAATAATCAACGAAGGACCTAAAGTTGATGAAACTGTTGTTTACCAAGTTCACCAAGAAAAAGCCGCATCCAATCGACAAAAGCAAAATTGCCGCGTCAAAAAGCAAAATCGTCCAGCCAGACCAAAAGGAGCTTGTTCGATTGAAATTGGCGGAATAATAATCTTCAAATTTTTTTACGTCGTTTTTCATAGGCGTTT
The DNA here is from genome assembly GCA_024689365.1 of Treponema sp. GTDB lineage: Bacteria > Spirochaetota > Spirochaetia > Treponematales > Treponemataceae > Treponema_D. Next base: position 21,633 of record JAILDQ010000160.1, read on the forward strand.
ATAAGTCGTAGCTTTCTCCATATTTTGACGAGGAAACGTTTTTAAATCCGTTTTCCGCCAAGTAATTTGTCATAAACTCTTGCGAATCTTTTTCGCCGTGAACCAAGAAGATTTTTCTTAGACGGCTGGTGTCAATCGATTTAAGCCAATCCGTCGTTTCTTCGTAATCGGCGTGGGCGCTGAAGGCGTTGATTTTTTCAACCTTGGCCTTAACTTGATAAACGTCGCCCATAATTTTCACTTCTTTTTCACCGTCAAAGATACGGCGGCCCAAAGTGTTTTCAGCCATGTAGCCAACAATCAAAATTGTATTTCGTTCGTTGTCGATATTGTTTGCAAGGTGGTGCAGAATTCGGCCGGCTTCGCACATTCCGTCGGCGCTGAGAATAATCATCGGGCCTGGCTTTTTGTTCAAGCTTTTTGACTCTTCCACGCTGGTTACCATTTGAAGTGAGTTAAAGCCGAATGGGTTTTTGTGATGGACGATGAAGGCTTCCGAAACTTTTTCGTCGTAGCATTCAGGGTGGGATTGAAAAATTACAGTGGCGTTGACGGCCATCGGCGAGTCCACGTAAATTGGAACTTGAGGAATTTTTTTCATGTCGACAAGTTTGTGCAAACTGTAAATGATTTCTTGCGTTCTTTCAATCGCGAAAGAGGGCATTATGATTTTTCCCTTTTTGTCAATTGTTTCGCGAATGATTCTTGTAAGGGCCTTGAGCGCGTAGTCTTTTTGGTCATGCTTTCGGTTTCCGTAAGTGCTTTCGCAAATTATATAGTCCGGCGGCGGAAAGTTTGTTGAAGGGTCGCGAACGATTGACTTGTTTTTTCTGCCCAAGTCGCCGGTGAATAAAATTCTGGTTTCTTCAGGCTTTCCTTCATAGATTGTAAAATAGGCGAACGACGAGCCGAGAATGTGTCCTGCGTCAAAGAATTCCAAGGAAACGTTTGGTCCGATGAATATTTTTCTATTGTAGGATACAGTTATGAATTGGTTCATAGCCTTGATGCAGTCTTGTTCGTCGTAAAGGGGTTTCCAAGTGAAGCGTTCGCCCTTGCGCTTTGCTTGCTCAGCCAAATATTCAGCGTCGCGCGCCTGGATCCTTGCGCTGTCCATAACGACAAGGTTTGCCAAGTCGCGTGTGGCGCTTGTTGCGTAAATGTTTCCGTTGTAGCCCTTTTTTGCCAAAAGAGGAATCAAGCCGCAATGGTCAAAATGTCCGTGAGTCAAGACCACAGCGTCAAGTTTTTCGTGGTCAAAGTCAAAATTGCGGTTTTTTTCGTCAGACTCTTTGCGGTGGCCTTGAAAGGCTCCGCAGTCAATCATATACGAGCGGCCGTCTACTTCCAAAATATGCTTGCTGCCGGTTACTTCTTCGGCGGCTCCAAGTGAATAAAGTCTAATCGCCATAGAGTATTATTATACAACAAATTCACTTGGAATGCAAATTCAATTTTTAAGAACAGAGTTCAGGGAAAATCCTATTTTAACGCGGCCGACCATTCGGCTTCCTTAAATCCTGGAATTACAGCCTTGTCGCAAATTAATAGAGGGCGCTTTACCAACATTCCGTCGCTTGCCAAAAGCTCAAATTGTTTGTCTTCGCTCATGTCTGGTAATTTTTTTGAAAGTTCCATGGAACGATATAAAAGGCCGCTAGTGTTGAAAAACTTTTTTAGAGGAAGACCTGATTTTTTGTGAAATTTTCTTAAAGAGGCCTTGTTTGGATTCTTTTCTTTGATGTCAATCTTTTGATATTCTATGCCATTTTTGTCCAGCCAAGCCAATGCCTTTTTGCAGGTTGAACAGCGGTCGTAACAGTAAACTTTTGTCATGCGCTTCTCCTATGGTTAAGATATATACATTATAGCGCGGAATCAGTTCAGCGTAAACTTAATCGGATACCTGTAGCGTACGGCGCAATTCTTTCCGTTGGCGTTAGCTGGAATGCAAACAATGCCTGTCAGGGCGGTTACGGCCGCTTGGGCAAAACCGTGGCCCGGATCTTTCAATACCTTGATATTTTTTATAAGTCCATTTGAGTCAATAAAAAGCTCAAGGTAAACAATTGCTTCGATTCCTTGTCGGAGCGCCATCGGCGGATATTCAATTTTTGAAAGCACTTCGCGGATAGGAATTACGGGCACGGAAGAAATTTTGTGCTGGGGCAAAAAGGCGCTTTCGTCAAAGTCTTTTACGACTTTTTCAGTTTCGCGAATTTTTTCAGAAGCTTTTGGTTGGTTTACTACAATTTCATCTCGTTCAGGTTCAGGGGGATTAATGTATTCTTGAACGTCTACCAGTTTAAAAACATCGGCTTGGCTAAAGTCAACGGTTTCTACATCTTCTTTTTGCTTTATGCTGAACAAACAAATCGCCGCTATGTGCAGAAGCAGGGCAAAAATAAAAATCGCAGGTCGAATGAATTTTGAATATGTTGAAAGTTTTTCTACAGACATTTTATTTTTCCTTTACTACAAAACTTACAACCCTATGCTGCAAACTTTGCAAAATCGATGTGACGCCATTGATATATTTGTAAGGCGTGGCTTTGTCGGCGATTATATGAATTCTTACATTTGGATTTTGAGCGATGGCTTGTACAATGGCTTTTTCCAAGGCGGCGGCGTCAAGAATGTTTCCGTCGGCTGAAACGACACCGTTGTTTTGAACCCATATCTCAAAATTTTCGTCGGCTTGCGTTCTTTCCAAAACAGCGCTTTCTGAATAATTTATTTTTTCTTCGTAGCGTTGGTTCATTAAAGAAATCAGCATGATAAAAATTAAAAGCAAAAATCCTATGTCAGACATTGACGAAGTTGCCACGCTGGGCTTTCTTCTTTTTGGTTTTAAGTCAAGCACTTTTATTTCCTATTTCATTCTAAAAGAAAAATTTTCGACTTTTAGTTTTCTTACGGTCGAAACTACATCGATGACTTTTTGATACTGCGTTTCAGGATTGATTGTCAAAAGAAAAGTCATGTTCGGTTGGCTTTTAAGTTTGCCGCTGATTCTTTGCGACAAAGCTTCGATTTTTATTTCCTTTCCGTCAAGGAACAAGGCGCCGTTTGCGTTCAACTCGCATTTGAGAATATCGTTTGTGTTCACTACAATCGGCTTGTCCTTTGACGGGAGGTTAAGCAAGAATCCCTTGTTAACGTTAAAGCCCGCTATTACGATGAAAAATATTATCAACAAAAAGGACAAGTCGTTTAAAGCTCCTGAACTGCTTGAGTCTTCGAGATTGCGCCTTTGAGGTCTTTTAATCATATCAACTCCGGAATCAAGTCGTCGATTGCCTTGGATGCTTCGGCGGCGAACGAGTCGACTCTTTGAATCAAAAGATTATAGGCGACAAGGGCTGTGATGGCGATGATCAATCCAAAGACAGTGGTAATCAAGGCCTCGTAAATTCCGCCTGCCACAAGCTGCGCGTTTACGTCGGTCGCTTCGGCGATTGAACGGAAGGCTCCAATCATTCCAGAAACCGTTCCCAAAAATCCTGTGAGCGGCGCCAAGGAAGAAAGCGCTGTAAGATAGTTAAAGCCGTTTTCCATCCTTCTAAGCCTTTCCTGCGCCTCTCGTTCGGCCGCCCTTTCCATTCTGTTTTCGCCGTACTTTGCGTTTTCCAAAAGCGCCAAAAGGATTGAAGCGATTGTTTGGTTCCTATGGCAGGTTTTTAAAAAACTTACCGCTTCGTCTTTTTTTCCTTGGCTCAAATAATCCTTGATTTTTTTGCTAATCGGCCCGGCCTTGCAATTGTGCCAATAAAGGTAAACGCAACGTTCGATCACGATGGCAAGTGTCGCGACAGAGAAGGCGAGTAGAACCCACATAAAGGGGCCGCCAAGCTTGAACAATTCAATTAAACTAAAACCGTTTTCCATTTTTTATCCTCCAATGATTTTCGATTAAAAATTCATTTTGATTCCAAGCGACGGAATTGGAACTCCAATAGAGAAGTCTACAGACTCCGCGTTTTCGCTCGGTTCGCCAGTGTAGCTGTTGAATGACTTTTCTCCTTTAGGAGAGTAAAGGTTCACAAAGATGTCTTGCAGGGCAAAATAAAATTCCCAGTTGAATTTGTCCTTGTTGCTCTTCCACTGGTAAGAAATTCTCAAGTCGATTGGGCAAGAAATTTGCGTTCTTAAAGTGTCGCTGTAAATCGAAGAGCGTGAGTATCGCTGAATGATTGTTCCGTCTTCCATTCTTGCGGCGTAACAAGTAACTGGTCCAACTTCTTTTTTGGGCGCGCCGGTAGCGAGCGTTCCCTTAATGGTGAATGTCCAGCCCTTTGCAAAATGCCAGTTGCTCACAAGATTCAAGGTATGGAAACGGTGATAGTTGGGATAATACCATTCGTCAAGCGGAGCGTCGCCCATTGTTTCTACATAATCGCTTGAGTTTATGCTTGTTGGATTTTTGAGCCGCGAGTAAACGAATGAGTACGAAAGATAGCCGTCCCATTTTTCTCCAACCTTCTTTTCAATCATAGCGTCAACGCCAAAGATGTGGCCCTTTCCGTTGTCCTTGCATCGCATCGCTGTGTCTTGGTAGTCGTTCGCCGCTGTGGAAATAGTGTAAGAATAAATTCTTGAAAGATAATTCTTGTAATAAGTTTCCAGCTTGAAATTCCAGCCGTTTGTCAAAGCAGCGTTGGCGCCAAGAACAACAAAAAGCGCGCGGTTTTGATGCATGTCAAAATTCTTTAAGCCCATGTCCTTTGTGACCAACATTATTTCGCGAGGCGTTGAGGTGAACAGGCCTGTTCCCGCGGTAAACGACGCTTTGTCAAGAATGCCCCTGTCTTTAAAAGGTGTGAGTGTGATTGACGCGCGCGGAGAAACGTCAGGAATCAAGTTGAGGCAAAAGTTGTCGTTGGGGTTAAAGATTGCCATGTGCTCAAGTCTTAATCCAAGTTCCGTTTGCAGAAAATCTTTTTCCTTTCCGTAATTCCAAGAAAAGTAAGCGGCGTTTCCCAAAATGCAGTTTTGCTTTGTGGAGCTTTCAAGTTTTGTTTTCTTGAACAAACGCGAATCGCCTCTTCCAATGTCAACATATCCGTTTTGGAATTCAGTTACGTCTGCGGTTGATCCGCATTCGTCGATTCCAAAGGAAAGGCGGTTTTTGTCTGAAAGTTGAATTTCCGTGTCGAATCTTCCAGCAAGCAAATGGTTGTTGATTTTTTCATTGTATTCGTTTTCCAAATACGGCAAGTCATAGCAGCCGCCAATTCTTACGCCAGGAAATCTATTTCCGTATTTTCTAACAAAATCCTGGTTGTAAAAAACTCTTCCGTATTCGGAGCTTTTCATTTTCATGTCCTCAAACATTCCGTTGTATGAAAGAGAGCCGCGGAAAAGCAATTTGTCGCTTTTCAAATACTTGATGTTAAAGCCGGCCAAGACTTGATAAATGTCGTAGTCCATTTTGGCGTTTGAATTTACAAAGCCTTTTGTTTCCGTTTGGTCAACAGAAAGGCCGTCGCTTCCAAAGAATCCGGTAAAGGCGATGTCAAGTTCGGGCTTCGGCTTGAAATTCGTTTTTAGGAACAAGTCTCTAACGTAAGGCGGCCTTTTAATCATGTTGAGCGACGTGTCTCCCGTTGCCTTGTAGAGCGCGAAAAAAGGATCGAGGAAAGTCAAGTGGGTTCCCAAAATCATTCCTCCGACTTTTTTCCCAAAGGGAATTTGCGCAAAAGCGTCTGCGCTCGTAGTGGAGATGCCGGCGTTCAAATGAAATTTTTCAAAGTCAGGTTTTATGCTGGTGGCTTCGAGCAAGCCGCTTGAGGCCCTTCCGTATTTTGCGGAAAAAATTCCGTTTGAGAGCTTAACGCTTTCTACCATGGCGGGATTGAAGATTGAGATTCCGCCGCCCCAATGCCAAGGAAAAATAGTGTACATCCCGTCAAGCATGCAAGAGAATTCCCTTGGCTCCGCGCCTCGAATTGACGGCTCTGTTCCCCACGCTCCGCTGTATGAAACTCCAGGAAGCGTTCTTACTGCGGCCATGCAGTCTTCCATAATTCCCATATTGGCGGTTGAATGCATTTGTTCTTTTGACATTACAGTTGAAACGCCGGTTTTTTCTTCCGCTTCGTCAGGCGAGGCTCTGTTCACCACAAGCTCTTGTCCTTCTATTACGTCGGCTATGGACATTGGAATTTGAACTTCCGCGTCGCTTGCGGAAAAATCGATTGTAGATTCCTTGTAGCCAGGAAGCGCCGCCTTTAAGCGGCCTTTTAAAATTTTGTCTGGAATGGAAAGAACGGCAATTCCGTCTTGGTCGCTTTGAGCGCTTGCAGGCTCGTTCGCTTCAAGGGAAATCTTCGCGCCTTCAAGTGGAATTTCAAGTTCGGTGTCAAAGACATAAACTTTTATTTGTCCAGCAAAAAGAAACGACGGCGC
>JAILDQ010000291.1 GCA_024689365.1 Treponema sp.
CAATTGATGAGCGTGATTCAGCGCTTGGTTGACGCGGGCAACAGCGTGGTTATGATTGAGCACAACCTTGACGTAATTTGCCAGGCGGACTGGTTGATTGATTTGGGCCCTGAAGGAGGAAGCGGCGGCGGAACTCTTGTCTTTGCGGGAACGCCGGAAGAAATCGTTTCTTGCAAAAAATCTTGGACGGGTTCTTTTGTAAAGGAAACCCTTGAAAAGGCCAAGTTGAAAAAATGAAACTTAATTTTTGAATATTTGTTTAAAAAAAGAAAGTAGATGTTGAATAAAAGTTTTTGGAAAAAAGTTTTCTTTCTCATTGCGGCAAGCCTTTTTTTGGCGGGGAATTTTTTTGCCGCGGAAGAAAACCGCGCTAAATCCAATGAAGAAAGCGAAAGCGAAAATTCGGCAGTAATCCAAACAAAAGAGGAAGCCGACGCCCGTCTTTTGGAAGAGGAAAGCGCGGAGGAAGAGACGGCGGCCGAAAGTTCTTCAAGCGAGGAAGAGGCCAAAGAGGAAACTGATTCAGAAAACAAAGACAAGAAAAAGTCAAAGAAAAAAAAGAAGGGCGAGAAAGAGTCGGAAAAAAAAGAGGAAGAAGAGGACCAAAAAACCGTCATCACAATTATGAACGCCCTCAAAAGCGGCAACAAAAAGGACGAGAAAAACGGCGACGAGCTTTTGACTTTTGACGGCAATGTAAAAATTTCAGTTGAGAAAAACGGAACAAAAACCATTATTTCCGGCGACAAGGTTTCTTACAACCGAGCGCGCAACATGTTGTTTGCGGAAGGAGCCGTGACTCTTGAACAGACCGAAAGCTCTGGCGCGACGCAATCAATTTCCAGCGACTCTCTTTTGTTCAACACGGAAACTTTGGAAGGCGTTTTTGACAATTCGCGGGTTGTAAAGGCGGAAAGCAACGCCATCAATTTGCCGAGCGGCTCAAAAATTACTGTCGCTTCCGACTTGTTCGCGCGCGATGACAGCGGAACAATTTCATTCAAAAACGGTTCCTTGACTTTTTGCGACGAAGAGGAAAATCCCCACTGGAAAATCAAGGCCAGCCGCATTTGGCTTTTGCCTGGAAACGAATTTGCCTTTTTGAACGCGCGCGTTTATGTTGGCCCTGTTCCCGTTATGTATTTGCCGGCCTTTTATTATCCAAAAGACGAATTGATTTTTAATCCGGTTTTTGGATATAGAAACAGGGCTGGATATTTTTTCCAGACTTCAACTTATATTTTTGGCCGAAAGCCTTTGGACACCAGCAAGACGACTTCTTCTACCGCTGACGAAGAAGACGATATTTTGGGCGACTACTTTAGCTTGATTAAGCCGACCAAGTTGATGGACCAAAAGCGCGAAGGCTTGATTTTGCACAACTTGGACACGGAATACAAGGGCGACACTTCAAATTACTTGAAAATAATTTTGGACTATTACACGAATTTGGGAATCGCGACCGGCTTTGAAGGCGTTTACAAGGGCGGAGACGGAATTCCTGCAATGGAGGCCGGGGCGCTTCTTGGCTTTTCAAACACGATATTCCAAGACACCGCAAGCAGCAATTGGCATTCCTTCGCGCCCAGCGGAACGACTTACAAGGACGAGTCCAACTTTATGGGCGTTTGGATTCCCTTCCGTTACAAGGCAAACTTGAAGTTTAGCGGAAGCGTTCCCCTTAATTATTCGCTTTCGCTTCCTGTTTATTCCGACCCTTACTTTAATTACGATTTTGGCGACCGCAACGAGACGATGGACTGGTTCAGCTATTTGCTGAACAACCCGAATCAAGACAGCTCCACAAAAACGGAAACTGAAAAGCAGGACGCGGCGGAAATAAATTCCTTCACTTGGGACAGCTCCATTTCTTACAATGTAAAAATTCCTGACTTCTTGAATCCCTATGTGTCTTCGATTTCGTTGAGTTCCTTCAACTCTTCGATTTCTTTTACCGAGGCGACAGCCAAGTTTGAAAATCTTTCAACGGTGGAAACTTCGGACAAATGGGCTGAATACACGCCAAACAGAAAGTTTTTCTATCCTTCTACTGTAACGCCGTTAAAGACTGGAATCACTGTTTCTGGAACTATTTTTTCAACTTCAAATAAACGAAAGCCAAAATTAAACAAATCAGAAAACCATCTTGCAATGGAATTGAACAGCCCTGACTTTGAGAAGGAAGATGAAGGCGAAACCGAAGATGGTGAAGAAGAGAAAAAATCGGAGAAAGACGAAAAAGCGGAGAAAGACGAAAAAGCGGAGACTGAAAGCTCTCAAATAAAAGACGATTTATTGGATGAAAAAATTATTCCCGACTTGGCATTCTCCCTTCCAAGCCAAAGCGACACAACCCCGTTTGCCTATGACTTGACTTACAGCTTTAGCCCTGATTTTTCTTCGCAGATTACTTACGCTTCCGAGCCTTTAAAGAAGGCTGGCGACTTTGATTTTAACAAGCTCAAGGCTTCGTTCATTCAAGTGAAGACGCCCGCCACTATAACTTCAAAGCTTAGTTTTTTTGACAGTTTCTTTGGAATAAAAAACGACGTGACTTTCGAGCCCTTCTATCAAAAGCACCCTTACATTGCGGACGCGGAAACTGACAGTTCGGGAACGAGCAACGGCGGCTATTCTGAAACGTCAAAGAAAAATTTGATTGAGACAGATTACAAGTCAACCTATATGAAATTGTACGGAAACAACGCCGTTACAATAAAACCCTTGGTTTACTATCCGCACTTTAAGGATTGCCAAATTTCATGGAACACCACAATCAACTGGATTCGCACGGAATTTATCGGCGACGCTGACAATCCTGAATGGGATTATTTGACCGTTGACTGGAACGACAAGGAGTCTGTCACATCCCACACGCTGAACGCGACTTTTGCCGCAAATGAATTTGGCGAGCGCTTTAAGCAAAGCTTGACCTTGACGGCGACGCTTCCTCCGCAAGTGGACAAGTATTATGGAACCCTCAATTTGGTTTTTCCTTACTTGACGACGACTGCGGAAACAGGAATGGCAAAGACCAGCGCGACAGACGACACTTGGAAAAAAGAGCAAATCAGGCATTCTGCGACTCTTTCTCTCTTTGACTCAAAGTTGAAGCTGACGGAATCTTATAATTATGAATGGGAAGAGTGGCGCCACGATTCCTTTAAGGTCGCCCTTACTTATCAAGGCTTGCAGGCCGCCTACACGATGAGATACACGACGCCTTACGATTTTGAAGGAGACACTAGAAACCCGGACGGAAGCATCGCGTCCTACGGCAAAGGCTGGGTTGCAAAAACTGAAAAAGAATTTATGCCTTACTCCCTCTCGCTTGCCTATTCAACTCCGAGCAAGACTTTTAAAAAATGGAAGAACAGAATTGAAGTCGCGCCCAGCCTTTCAACGAGCATTTCTTACGACTTTATCAGGCCCACTCAGTCATATTTTATTTTCACTCCGTCCATTACCTTTAAGCTGCACAAATTCTTTTTTATCAAGTTTTCGATGGAAACAAGAAACGACGTAATCTACAGATACTTCCAGGACGCGGCGGGCGAATCAGGCCGCATTCCTGGCGAAACAAATCCGATTATTGACTTGATTAACGGCTTTAGGTTTGACGACGAAGATTTGCGAAAGTCCAGCGGCTTTAAGCTCAAGTCCTTTGTGCTTCAAATCACGCACGACTTGCACGACTGGGACTTTAACATGAAACTGAAAATTTCTCCGCGCCTTGTGACTCCCACAGGTGGACAAAAATATTACGACTTCTCTCCCTATTTTTCTTTGTCAGTCGTTTGGCGACCGATGGACAGCATCAAGACAAAAATCGCGGACAAGTACGGCGACTTTGTCTTGAACGGAAACGATTCGGAAGACAAATAAAAAATCAAGCGCCCTCAATTTCTTTCATTATTTTCTTTTCGTTGAAGAAAACTAAAATTAAGGCTCCCAAGGCGCAGCAAACGGAAGCGCAAATTGCCACGATTCTGTAGCCGTTTCCGTTTTGCCTTGAAATCGTTGCAAGGCTCGTAAAGGCAAGCATCGCCGCGCTTTGTCCAAGCTTAAAGGCAAATGTTCTTGCGGCGAAAAACATTCCCGAGCGGTTTTGGCCAGTGACGGCGGTTTCGGCTTGCGAAAGGTCGGCCACCATCGCTTGCGGCAAA
>JAILDQ010000110.1 GCA_024689365.1 Treponema sp.
TTTTTGCGCTACAAGGAATTTGAGGCTTTTCGGGAAGAAAGCGGCGCCCAATTCATTTGCTTGGCCCACAACCAAAACGACGCTTTGGAAACCCTTTTGATGCGCTTTTTGCAAGGCGCTTCGGCGGCTTCTTCGGGCGGAATCGCGGCGCGGCGTGGATTTTATTTGAGGCCCTTGCTTGAAATCAGCCGCGAAGAAATTGAAAATTATTTGCGCGCTCAAAATCTTGACTGGCGGACCGACTTGACAAACTTTGACAACAAGTATTTGCGAAATAAAACAAGGAACCTTTTGATTCCCTTCTTGGACGAGAATTTTGAAGGCTGGAAAAAAGGCCTTTTGTCAGGAGCGGAAAAAGCCCTTTTTGAAAGCGAAGCGCTTGAGTCTTATTTGGACCTATGCCTGAAAAATCAAGGCGAAGAAAAAAATTTTTTTGAAGACGAAAAATGCGGCCCTCATGTAGAATTTTCCAAAAGGCTTTTTTTGTCGATGCCGGTTTCCTTAAGGCAAAGGCTTTTGTTCAGGGCCTTTGATTTTTTGAAGGCAAAGGAAAGGGTTCCTTACTCTTTTATTAGGGAAATTTCTTTTTGGCCTGAAAAAGACTTTAAAAACATTCGGGCCGCGGGCTTGGAGGCCTTCACAAAAAAAGACAAAGTTTTTGTAAAAATTCAGCAAAAAGAGGCGACTGAATCCGGTTTTTTTGGTATAATATACGAGGGAGATTCTCTGTCGGAGGCTTATGTCCTTCGCTCCAAGGCGACGGGCGACAAAGTCGATTGACGGGTTCTTTGGTTTTTATATGATGAAATTTTTTAAAAGATTTATTGCCGCAAACTTAATTCTTTTTGGAGCCTTTGCCTTTGCGCAAAATAATTCAGGCCAGGCCGATTCTGATTTTTCAGCGAAAAAGGCCAACCGCCAAACAGCCTTGCGCTATTTGAGAATCGCCAAGTCTTACGCCGTTCAAGGCGATTGGCAAAAGGCTTCCGCTTCCGCAACCGCGGGAAACAATTACGATTCCAGCGTCGCCGACTTGTGGTACTTGATGGCTTTGAGCCAATACAACAACGGCGCGACCAGAAAAAAGGTTCTTCCGATTTTGCAGAATTCCTTGAACGGAACTGAATGGGTTGACTACAACAGAAGCAGCGCCAGAATCTTTTACGCGGACTTGCTTTGTTCAGTAGGAAAGGCGCGCGAGGCTTTGGAAACCCTTGACGAGCGTCCTATGATTTATTCAGCCGACGCCGAGTATGTAAGAATCAAATCTTATTACACTTTGGGCGGAGCGGATAACGTTCAAAAGGCCCGCGAAAAAGTTGACGTAAGCCGCCGCATTTATCCAAACGACGAGCGCTTTCCAAATTTGTTCTTTGCCTATGAATATAAAATAATGAGGCAAAAAAATTACGCCTCTGGAACCTTTGACTATATGCCGCCTTCAGGAGAGGCGAGAAAGACAGCTGATTATTTTATCAGCCGCGTTCCTGAATACAATAAGCAAGATCCCGAGCTTGAAGTTTACGCCGCCATTTTTGCCCAGGACGAAACGAGGGGCCGTTTGCTAAAGGCCTTTGACGCGCGCGGCTTTAAGAGCCCTCTTTTTGCGGCGGCCGCGGTTGAGGAAGGCGTATTGAGCGAAGAAAAGGCTTTGGATTACTTTTTGGATTTTATGGACAAGGGCGTTGACTTGTTCGAGCTTGAGCTTTTCGCTTCTGTTTTAAAGAACGAGGATGTCAAAAAAACTTTCTTTGAATATTTGAATTCATATTCCGGAGTTTTGTATGTTGACACGAACAGAACTTTGGAAAACAATCTTACGATATATTACAATCGCGGAAGGCCTTCAAAAATTCTTTACGACTCCGACAATGACGGCGGCTTGGATTGGTCCGCCGAGCTTGACTTTGGAGTTCCTAAATCCGCTCATTTTGAAGACAAGAAAATCGACGTATATTACGGCACTTATCCGAGCCCGGTAAGGATTGTGTTTGAAGAAGTTCCTGGCGAAGAAGGCATTACGATTTTCAATTTGGCGGACGAAACCGTTGACGCAAAGATTTTTGACGTGAAGGCCGACGAGTTTTTGGCGTGCGCGGGCTTTGCGAACGACTTTTACATTGTTGACGAAAACAGCCTTTGGAACGGTCCGTCGCTCTTTGACATTGACCGCTTGATTCTTTCAATAAGCAGCATGGAAAAGCCTTCAAAGGAAAGGGAAGGCGCCTTGATAAGATTCTCGATGTTGGACGGCGCTCCATACGCGGCCGATTATTTGATTGGCGACAAACTTTACGCCCACGCGCAATTCACCAAGCCACTTACGAGAAACGTTGACCGCGACGGCGACGGAATCTTTGAAACGACGGAAATCTACGCCGACAATGACGGCTCTGTAATCGTAAGCAAAGAAGATTCTGACGCCGCCACCCAAAACATTTGGGGCTCGCCGGTCGCAAGGCCTTTGATTTATTTGCAAATGATTCAGATTGACCAAAACGGCGACACCATTCCGGACTTTATCGAAGAGTATTGGACTTTGGGCGGAAGAAGGGCCACTTGGGATTCTAACTTTGACGGGGAGTGGAACGAGAGGTACACTGTGTTCCCGAGAAAGCCCGGCGACAGTCTTGTTGAGTTGACCGAATTTTACATTTTGTCCAATGACAAAAAAGTTCCTGTTGCCATTAAGCTTGTTGACGGCGCGCCTGTTGAAGTTAAGGTTGACCAAGAGGACGTTCTTGTTACAAAAGGCGTGAATGATGGTTTTTATTGGGTGGACGCTGTTGGAAGCGAAGCCCAGGAAATGAATTTGCTTGGGCAAGCGAACGGCGCCGACCAGGGAGTCTTGATGCAATTTGACGACGGAGATTATTTTTTGCAAGCGGTGTCAATCGGCCAAATCATTTACGGCCGCGCCTTGAAAAAAAGCGACGAGGTTAAGAAGGCTGAAAAAGAAAACGCCCTTGAAAAAATAAAGGCCTCACAGAGTGGTGAAGATGAAAAAAACTAGTTTTCTTGCGTTAGTTCTTGCTTGCCAATTTTTCAGCTCGTTTTTTTTGTCATGCGCTTCAAGGAAACTTCCCACCGCGCCCGACATTGATTTTGACTACACTCAAAAAGACGTTCACGACGCGGAAGTCAAGCGAATCTATGAATTGCTGCAAAAAAATCCGCTTGAAGCCTTGTGGCGCGCAAAGCTATTGGACGACCAAAAACTTTGCGACGAGTGCGCCTCTTACGCGCGGGATTCCCTAAAAGCGCATCTTGAGCAAGGCGATGAAATTGACGTTTGGACAATATACAATTCCCTAAAGACAGCCGGCTACTCGGAAATGGCCGACAAGGTCATTGACGAAGACAAAGCGAAGAGCCTTTACTTTGACGGCGTGCCCGGCCTTTCGTCAGGCGCGCAGCCGGCTTTGGAAAAAATCTCGGATTACATTCAAGGAACGGTGACCGTTTGGGTTGACCTTGGCGTTAAGGTGGAGAACGGAATGGGCTACGCAGCTAGGGTCATAGGCTCCGGTTTTTTCATCGATCCCCGAGGCTACATCGTCACAAACCATCACGTCATTGAAGAAATTGTCAATCCGAAAAATCCAGGTTACGGCAAGGTTTACATAAAGATGGCCGAGGATTCTGACCAAAGAATTCCCGCGAAGGTTGTCGGCTACGATAGCGTTCACGATTTGGCGCTTTTAAAAACCGAGGCGAAAGTTCCCTACGTTTTCAACCTTGGAGCGCAATCCCAGTTGAATGTCGGAAGCGTCATTTACGCGATTGGCTCTCCCTTGGGCTTGGAAAGAACTCTTACCAGCGGCGTTGTCTCTTCGGCCGACAGAAAGCTTTTCACAACCGGAAGCGTTGTTCAAATCGACGCGGCCATAAACTCAGGAAATTCCGGCGGCCCCTGCATTGACAAAAACGGCGTTGTTCAAGGAATCGTTTTTGCGGGAATCGCTATGTATCAAGGCTTGAATTTTGCGATTCCGATTGAATACCTAAAGCAAGACTTGCCGATTTTGTACCGCGGCGGCCAAAGACATTTTCCGTGGATAGGCGCTTTTGGAAAAACCGCTCGCGCCGGCCGAACGCCTTACGGCTTGGAAGTTCAATACGTAAAGCCTGGAAGCGCGATGGCTCGGGCCGGAATGAAGGCTGGCGACGTCATCACATCCCTTGCTGGAAAAAAAGTCCAAACTTTGGAAAACGTCCAAGACATTTTGCGCGATTACGTTCCCGGCTCGATAGTTTCTTGCTCTTACTTGCAGAACGGCTCGTACGAAGCGCAAAAGGAATGCCTTTTGTTTTTGACGGAAAGGCCAAAGAATCCAGGCTATGAAATTTATCAAGGCGACACGATTCAGCATTCTTTCACAGCGATTTTTGGAATGGAAATGAAACCCGCCTCGACTGTGAACAGCCGCACATTTACGGTCGTCAAGGTGCTTCCTGGAAGCGCCGCCGACGAAAACGGCTTTTCGGAAAACGATCCGGTCACGGTTTCGAGAATACAATTCAACGACGACAAGAGCGCCATTTTGGCGGCTTTCACAACAAAGAACAGAAGAAACGGCTATCTTGACATAAGCATTGCGATGCAAGCTATGCTTGACAGCCCTTATTATTTTTAGACAGGAAAGAAAAATGGTAGAAATGAAATGCAAGCGCAACTTTTGCATAGTGGCGCACATTGACCACGGAAAATCAACTTTAGCAGACCGCTTGATTCAAAAGGCAAAGATTGTGGACGACCGCCAAATGATGAACCAGATTTTGGACAACATGGAAATTGAGCGCGAGCGTGGAATTACAATCAAAAGCCAGGCGGTGACGATTCCTTACAAGGCGAAAGACGGCCTTGACTACGAATTGAATTTTGTCGACACGCCGGGCCACGTTGACTTTAGCTACGAGGTAAGCCGAGCGATCGCTTCTTGCGAGGGGGCGCTTCTTTTGATTGACGCGTCGCAGGGAGTTGAGTCTCAAACCGTAAGCAATATGTACATGGCCTTGGAGCAAAACCTTGCGATTGTTCCAGTAATAAATAAAATCGATTTGCCGAGCGCCGACATCGAAGGCGTTAAAAAACAAATTGACCACGACTTGGGCCTGATTCCCGAAGAGGCGCAATTGGTCAGCGCGAAGACGGGGCAGGGCATCGACGAATTGATGGAAGCGATTGTGACTCTTTTTCCGCCGCCGAACGGAGACGTGAACGCTCCTGTTCAAGCCTTGATTTTTGACTGTCACTACGACGCTTTTAGAGGCGTAATTGTTCACATTCGCGTTATGCAAGGAAAGATAAAGGCCGGCGACACGATAAAAATGATGAGCGGCAATTCCGAATACAGGGTTGAAAACATCGGCGTCTTTAAAATTAAATACGAGGACACAGGATATCTTGAGGCCGGAGACGTTGGCTACCTTATCGCCGGAATCAAAACGGTTCAAGACGTTAAGGTGGGAGACACAATCACGCTTGCGTCTAATCCCGCGACTGAGCCGCTTCCTGGATTTAAGGAAGTTAAGCCGGTGGTTTATTCTTCGATTTATCCCCTTGACTCAAACGATTACGAGGAATTGCGGGACAGCATGGAAAAACTCAAGCTTAACGACGCAAGTTTGGTTTACGAAAAGGACAATTCAATCGCTCTTGGAAACGGCTTTAGATGCGGCTTTTTGGGCTTGCTTCACTTGGAAATCATCGAAGAGCGTTTGGAGCGCGACTTTAACCAAAGCGTGATTTTCACCGCGCCCAGCGTCCGTTACAAGGTTATGCTTACAAGCGGCGAGGAAACTTTTATAGACAATCCTTCTGAATATCCTGAAGGTCAAATCAAGAGCGCCGAAGAGCCTTACATCAAGGCTTCGATAATAACTCCGGGAGAATACATCGGCCAAATCATGGCCTTGTGCAACGAAAAGCGCGGCGTTCAAACCAACATGCAATACTTGGACGAAAAGCGAGCCGAGTTGACCTACGAGATGCCTCTTGCGGAAGTTTTGTTCGACTTTTACGACAGGCTAAAAAGCTACAGCCGCGGTTACGCCAGCTTTGACTATGAGATTATCGGCTACAAGCCTACTGAATTGGTCAAGATTGACATTTTGATTAACGGAAAAAGCGTTGACGCTCTAAGCCAGCTTACATTTAAGGAAAACGCTTCCTTGCAAGCCCACAAGGTTTGCCATAGGTTGAAGGGCGAGATTTCCCGCCAGCAATTCAAGATTGCCATTCAAGGCGCGATTGGAAGCCAAATAATCGCGCGCGAAACCGTGAACCCGGTTAGAAAGGACGTTCTTGCAAAATGTTACGGCGGCGACATCACGCGAAAAAGAAAATTGTTGGAAAAGCAAAAGGAAGGAAAAAAGCGCATGAAAATGATTGGCGACGTTGAGCTTCCCCAGTCGGCCTTTCTTGCAGTTCTCAAATCAGACGAAGACGAGGACTAATTTTTTTCAAGCGCAAGCTCTATGTCTTTTGCGAAAAAGTCAATTTGGGCGCGGACTCTTGTAAGAAAACTGCGCTCAAGGCTTGCCGCCGTTCCGTCAGGAAAATGCAAGAACAAATAATCCTTTTCTTGCAATGAAGACATGATTTGTTCGTCAAGCGAAAGTTTTTTGTCGCGCGCAAATGACTGTTCGCCATTGGAAAGCAAGTCGGCGAGCGCCTTTAGTTCATGCAATTCAGAATTTAAAAAGTCCCGGCTTTTTTGAAATTTTTCCCTGTCCGCGGCTTGCGTTTTAGGAGCCGCATTTTTTTCTATAAAACAATTTTTCTTCGAGCTTTCTTCTTGAAGAACTTGAAGGGCGTCTTTTTTTTCAAGGCCCAAATCAATTCCGCTCGCTCCGATGTCGAACAAATTTTTCGCGCCCAAAAAATATTGGTTAAAGAGGCTTGCGTAGCCAAAAAGATTTTTTGTGGTCCACATCTCTTGTTTGTTTTTGCCGACAATTTTTTGGCTTCCCAAAGAAAACGCCGCGCCGTAATTTGCGCAAGGCCTTAATCGGTTTGAGCTTAAGCAAAGCGCCTTGCTTTGCGCGGTTCCCTTTGCGTGGCTTTTTCCTGCCGAAAAAGAAAAGTCCAGGCCGATTGCGTAAACTGGAACGTTTTGGCCTTTCCTTAGGCGC
Source organism: Treponema sp. (assembly GCA_024689365.1). GTDB lineage: Bacteria > Spirochaetota > Spirochaetia > Treponematales > Treponemataceae > Treponema_D. Next base: position 7,138 of record JAILDQ010000110.1, read on the forward strand.
AAGGCTAGGTATGCGGCGGTAAGGCCGATTGAGCCCAAGGGCGGAAAAAGCGGCGGCAAAAATCCTTCTTTTTTTAAGCGGCCCAAAAATTTGTTTTGGTCGTATTCGCTAAAATAAAACGAGGAATTTTTTAGAAAGCGGCGGGCCAATTGGTTTCTTGAAGTCAAATCAAAAAAGAAAAGGGGAGATGAGCCGTTTTTTTTCATCGTGCCTTCCAAGCCAATGTAGGCTTTTTCAATCGCCAACTGGCTTTCTGTGGCCGCCACGGCGTCGATTTTTATTCCGACTTCTGAAAGCGCGGGAATGGCCGCGTCAACGGCAAGGACAAAAAAATTGTCGTTAGCCAAAGCTGCGTTTTGAGCCTTTGTCAAAAAGTCAAGGCTTTCTCCGGCGCCGCAAAGCAGTATTGGCTTTTGAACTGTTTTTTCCAAGGATTCAAAAGGCGCGGCGGAAGCGGCCATTAAAAGATTCTTAAAAAGATTTTTGCTGTAAAGGCGGCCAAGGCGGACCAAGGTCAAGCGGTTTTTCCAAAAGGCGCTGATTATGTTTTGCGTGGCTTCTTGCAAATTTTGGTAAAGGGGGGCGTTAAGGGAAGCGCCCGCGCTAAAGTCAATTCTTATAAGCCTGCGGAATTTTATTTCTGACTCGTTAAAATAATCGTACAAGCCTTGCGGAGAAAGCCTTTCTTCCGGCAAAAATTCCGCGTCAAGATCTTTTTCTTTCGCTTGCCGCCTTTCAAATTCAAAAAGGCCTTGGTCCGCTTCTATGAATAAAATTTTGGAGGATGAGGCCTGGCATTTTCGTTTCAATTCCTCAAAGCCGTAAAAGAGGCAGGGGGAGAAGGCGAGAATCAATGTTCCTGGAAGAATGTCCAAGCCCTTAATTGTTTGAAGAATGTTTTTTTGCGGATTGTATTTTGAATAAAGAAAACGATTTTTGTATTGAAGGGTAAAGGCTTTCCCCTCCGACTCGTCAGAAAGGAAAGCCTCTATAAGAACCGGCTCTTCTTTGGCCATTTATCTTATTGTTTTTCGCCCGAGAAGACAGCCATGAATTCGGCTGAGTTCGATTTGATTTTTGGGCTGTTCTGAATCGCGGAATTAACTACGACAGAATCCGCGTTCGCGATTTCCTCGCCAATAAGACGGGGAGCGTCTTCTGCTGAAGTTCCGCCTTGGCTGATTCCAACGCAACGCAAAACGACAATGCTGTCTGTTGACGAAAGAACGATTGGCGAAGAAACTTCTCCTTCTCCAAGCTTGAAAGCGCTTGTCAAGAAGTTTTCGTTTGTCATGGCGCCCTTCAATTCAGCCTTGTCCTCAACGTTGCTTTTTCCAACCAAAGTCGTGTTGTTCCAGTTGAGGGCGAATGAAGGCGTTGTTTGTTTTTCAAGGCCGAATTTGGCGCAAGCTTCGTTGTAGCCGTTTGTGGCGGCGGAAGCGATAAAGTCATTGGCCTGCGCTGTGTAGTAGTCCTGAACGATTCCCTTTTCATGTGAGTAGATGTAGTTTGTAGCGGCCTTTAGGTCTTCTTCGTTGTCAAAGTTTGGACTTTCGCTTGCGCCGAGGCATTTGAAAATTGCCCAGCCGTTTTCCAATTCAACGGGAGCGGAGTGGGCGTCTTTTGCCAAAGATGTCACTTCAACAAGCTTTGCCTTGTCTTTGAGAAGTCCTTCGATTTGGTACTGGCGGTTTGTAGTGATTTTTCCGCTTTCGCTGTCGCCGATGGATTTTGTTGAGTAAGAAGTGACGGCGTCTTCAAAAGTGATTTCAGAATTTGAAATTCTTTTAAGAACGTCTTTGGCCTTGTTTTCGTCATTGACTGTAATAACTGCCAAATCGTATTTTGTCAACTTGTCCGATTTGCTTTTTGCAAATTCCTTTGTCTTTTCATCCGGGAATGTTTTCATGCTGAAAGCAACGTATTCGTATTCGTGAACGTCGCTTCCCATTTTGCGGATGAACTCAAGTTCGGCGGCCGAGCGCTTGAGGCCGTAAAGCTTTTCCTTTCCAAAAGAAGCGAAAGAGCCGAACAAGTCTTCGTATGAGCGGCCCGCTGTGAGCGCGTCAACAACCTGCTCTTGGTATTTTCGCTTTGTGTCGTCGGGAGTGGCGTTGTAGAGGGCCTGAGAAAATTCTCCGCTTTCGTTGTAGTATTGGTTGATTAAGGCTCTGTCAATTGCGGTGTCAGAAGCAAGCCAGCCGCTTTTTGCGGTCAAGTCGCGAAGGGCCATCGGGCCTACAACTTGGTTGAAGGCTTGGCTAAAAGCCATTGAGTAGAAGAAAGAGGCGTAGTCGCCTGAAAAACTGTAGCCTTGCTGTTCCATTCTTTGAACCGCTTGGTTTGCCAATGAATAAAATTCAGTTCCTTCCTCAAACTTGATTGGAACTCCGTTGTAGCTGCCGTATGCTGGCAAACGGTTTTGGCCGGCTCCTCCTGCAAGCGCTGGAACCAAAACAAAAATGAACGCTGCGATTAGCAAAATGATAATTCCGCCAATGCTGTAAAGACCTTTTTTCATAAAAAACACCTTAGATTATGAGTAAAATAGTAAAACATATTATACTATAAAATAATAAAATATTCAATAGTGACGTTGAAAAATTAAAGGCCCAAAAAACGAAAAGCGGCGCTTTCGCGCCGCTTTTTTAACGAATGATTTTCGTTATTTTTATTTGTTCAAATTGTCAAGAACTAGCTGGCCCATTTTCTTTGTGCCAACGAGCTTTCCGGCGGCTTTTACGGCCTCGCGGTCGGCTCCCGCGATGTCGCCAGTTCTCCAGCCTTCGTCCAAAACTTTGGCAACCGCGTTTTCAATCGCTTTGGCTTCTTCTTCAAGCTTAAAGTCAAAGCGGAGGAGCATGGCGGCGCTCAAGATTGTGGCCAAGGGGTTCGCCAAGTCTTTGCCGGCAATGTCTGGAGCCGAGCCGTGAATCGGTTCGTAAAGGCCAGGGCCTGTTCCGTCTCCGATGCTGGCTGAGGCCAACATTCCGATTGAGCCTGTAACCTGGGCGGCTTCGTCAGTCAAAATGTCGCCGAACATGTTGCTTGTGGCGATAACGTCAAACTGGCGGGGATTTTTTACCATTTGCATCGCCGCGTTGTCGATGTACATAAAGTCAAGGGCGATGTCTGAGTATTCCTTGTGAACTTCTTCGGCAACCTTGCGCCACAAGCGGCTTGAGTTGAGAATGTTCGCCTTGTCAACGACGGTCAAATGCTTTTTGCGGTTTTTGGCAAAGTTGAAGCCCATGCGAACGATGCGCTCGATTTCGGCCCAAGTGTATTTTTCCGTGTCCCAAGCGGTCTTTCCGTCGGCGCTTGTTCCGCGCTCGCCAAAGTAGATTCCGCCTGTCAATTCGCGCACTACCAAAACGTCGATTCCGTCGCCTGCGATTTCGTCCTTAAGGGGGCAGGCGTCCTTAAGCTGCTTCCACATAACGGCAGGGCGAAGGTTCGCGAAAACTTTCATTCCGCCGCGAAGGCCAAGAAGGGCTTTTTCCGGGCGAATCTCAGGGGCTACGTCGTCCCATTTAGGGCCGCCAACCGCGCCAAGAAGGGCCGAGTCGCTGGAAAGGGCGATGTCAAGCTGTTCCTTTGGAAGAGGCTCGCCAAACTTGTCGATGGCTCCGCCGCCAGCGATAACGTTTTTATAAGTCCACTTGTGGCCGAATTTCTGTCCCACAGCGTCAAGCACTTTTACGGCTTCCGCAACAACGTCAGGTCCGATTCCGTCTCCGGGAATCAAGGCGATTGTCTTTTCCATATAAAATACCTCTAAAAATAGAAATTTAATAAACTGAATTTCTTTAATTATACTGAAAGCGCGTTTCTCTTGCAATAGGCCATAAAAAAAGCGGCGCGAAGAAGCGGGGCGGCTTGGCCCAGCGATTTTATGAATAATCTAAAAAGCGCAGCGAAAATACGGTTGCCGCAAACATAGGACACGTTAAGCTATTCTCATTGCTTGATAAGCACCTCGTTTGCGGTCAGCCGGATTTTCGCGAGAGCGTTTTTGGGTTTATTCTAAACGAGCTTGTTGAAGCGCTTTTCTATGTCTTTTATGAGCTTGTACTCAAAGGAATCGACCAAGGCCATCCAAGAGGCTTCCATTACGTCGGCGCTGACTCCGACCGTGCTCCAAGAATCCATTCCGTCTGAGCTTTCGATCAATACGCGGACTTTGCTGGCTGTGGCGGCTTTTCCGTCCAAGACGCGAACCTTGTAGTCGGTCAAGCGGATTTGCTCGACAGCCGGGTAAAAGCGGGCAAGGGCTTTTCTAAGCGCGATGTCCAAGGCGTTTACCGGACCGTCTCCGTCTCCGGCTGTGACTTCGATTTGGTTGTCAACTTCGACCTTGATTTGAGCCGTCGCGTTCACGCCTTTTTCAGGGCGCGGGTTTACGCCGTTTGTTTGGTAGTAGCGAAGCTTGAAGAAGGGCTGGTATTTTCCCATGATTTTTCTTACGAGCAATTCAAAGGAACCGTCGGCGCCTTCAAACTGGTAGCCTTCAAATTCAAGCTCCTTCATTCTTGCCATAATCGTCTTGACGATTGGATCGTCCTTTGTGATTTGCGGCATGAATTTCTGGATCTTTTTGATTACCATAGAGCGGCCCGCGACTTCGCTCATGAGGAATACGCGCGCGTTTCCTACGCTCTCAGGCTCAACATGCTCGTAGGCGCTCGGGTTTTTGAGGACCGCGTCAATGTGCATTCCAGCCTTGTGGGCAAAAGCGTTCGCTCCGACGTAGGGCATTCCCGGATTGAGGGTAAGGTTTGTAAGCTCCGCGACGCGCTTGCAAATGGCGGTCAGCAATTTTAGGTTTTCTTCGGGAAGGCATTCATAGCCCATCTTCAACTGCAAGTCAGGAATTATTGTGGAAAGGTTTGCGTTTCCCGTTCGTTCGCCAAAGCCCAAAAGGACTCCCTGAACGTGCGTCGCGCCGGCTGTGACTGCAATCAAGGAGTTTGCGACCGCAAGGCCCGAATCGTTGTGGGTGTGGATTCCGATTTCGCAATCGCTTCCGAATTTTTTCACGACTTCTTCAACAGCGCTTTGCAATTCGTTCGGCATCGCGCCGCCCTTTGTTTCGCAAAGGTTTAGGACTTCGGCGCCTCCGTCTTTTGCGGCTTGCAAAGTTTTGAGCGCGTATTCGGGATTGTCCTTGTAGCCTGTGAAAAAATGCTCCGCGTCGTAAATTACGCGCATTTTGTTTTGGCGTAAAAATTCGCAAGAGTCTTTTATCATCGCGAGGTTTTCTTCCGGAGTGGTGTGAATGATTTCCGTTACATGGAAAAGCCAAGACTTTCCAAAAATAACCGCCCATTCAGTTCCTGCGGAAACGAGGCTTTGAAGGTTCGCGTCCTCGCTGGGCTTGATGTCCTTTCTTCTTGTTGAGCCAAAGGCGCAAAGCTTGGAGTTTGAAAGGGGAATCTTTTTCATCTCTTGGAAAAATTCCATGTCCTTTGGATTTGAACCGGGATTTCCGGCTTCGATAAAGTCAACGCCCAGCTCGTCAAGCGCTTGGCAAACGTGAATCTTGTCTTGCACTGAGTAGCTGATTCCTTCGCCTTGCGATCCGTCGCGCAGGGTTGAGTCTAGTATTTGAATTTTTTTGGCTTTCATTGAGGCCGCTCCTTCCAATTTTGAATATTCGCCATGTCGTCTTTGACATCGTATATTTTTATTCCGTTTAAGTCAAACTGGTAAAGGCCGTTTTTTCCGGGTTCGTATCGGCCGCCGGCGACAACGCCTTCGGCAAAGGCCTCTGTCCGCTTTTCGATTTTTTTGCCGGTCCAGGGGTTTACTGGATTTTGAATTATTCCTTCAAAGGCCAAGGCTGGCGTGTCCGCGTTTGTCATGAAAGAATTGTCAACGGTGAATTCCCTTTTTGCTTTGCTTTCGCTGTCGGTAAAGTCTTTCATCATCAAAAGCGGATGGTTGTGGTCAAAGTTGTAGCCTTTGTCCAAAAAATATTTTATCATTGCGTATGCGTCAATCAAAGTTTTGTCGATTTCTTTTCCAAAGATTGTTTCTAATTCTTCCTGCAGTTCTTGTTCAGATTCTTTGGAGCGGGAATTGTCATAAAAGAAAATGTTTTCAAGGTTCATGCCGCCAATTCCGTGGTCGGCCACAACAATTATTCTTGTGTTGTCGTAGCAGTCGTTGGACTTAAGATATTCCATCCATTCAGAAAGGCGGGCGAAAAAGGCCGCGTTTGAGCTAAGGGCGTCGTATCCAAAGAAGTTTTCAAACGGCGCCTTGTTGGTGACCTTTTTTACAGGAACAAAGTCCGGCGCTTGAAGCTCTATGCTTTTGTGTGTGGCCATTGATTGAAGCAAGACAAAGTCGCCTTCGTCGTTTCCGTCAAAGGCTGTGAGTTCCGGCAGGTAGTCCAAAACGGAATAAAAAGAAACGAACTCAACAAAGTCGGAAAAATCTTCATCGCTTGACCACCAAGAGCCGTCGCTGTAAATTGCGTCCCTTAAAAAAAGAGGGCTTTCCTTAAAAATGGAGAACCACAAAAAATTTCTTTTTATCGTTGAGCTTCCGGCGTCATCCTTTATCGAGGTCGCGTTCTCTTGCATCCATTTTGAAGTGTACTTGCGCTCCAAATTCTCTCCGGTGATTTTTGGATAAGGATTGCAAATCGACATGTCCGAAACCCAACTGTAATTGGCCCATGACAAGTCAAAGACTTGCGCTTCAAAGCCGGCTTGTTCCGTGAAGATTCTAGGCATAAGAAGCAGCGCCTCGTTGTTCTTGTCTTTTAGCGGAACCTTGTCTCGTTTGTTCATCTCTAACGGAGTGTATTCGTAGCCGCCGTAAAGGGGCGGCGCTCCAAGCAAGGTGTGGCTGTCGTAAGAGAGCGTGTGGCTGTAAAGGGTCCAATCCTTAAACGCTTCCTTTAATTTTGGATAGGCGTTTAAAATCGTTTGCGCGTATGCGTTTTCCGCCCTGTCCGCCATGATTACGACGACGTTTTTCCCTTTTTTGGAAAGCCGAAGAGCGGGCTTTATTTCGCTTGCTTCTTGAATTTCGCTTTGAGCCGTCTCCGAGCTTTCTTTTTGAATCTTCGCGATGTTCAAGACGCTAATCGAAGAATAAGTTATGAGCAGAATAAAAAGGAAGGGGAGAATTGCGTTTTTCGCTTTTGTTTTTTTTAGCAAAAACAAAAAGGCTCCGGTTATTGCAAGCAATGCAATTACATTCAAAGTTTTTGAAAGGGCGCTGTGGTTTATCGCTTTGTCAAAAATAAAGGTTCGGCTGATTGAGCCGTAATCGCCGGCAAAGATAAAGGCGTTTGCGGTTCCCCACAAAAGCAAGAGCGCTGTGATGGCCGCCATTAGGCTCTGAATTTTTTTTCCGAATAAAAAATAAACGCAAGAAAACCAAAAGCCGAATATTCCAAAGCTTTGCAAGAAAGCGGTCAAAACGTAAATGTTTGGGTTTTGAATCTTGTCGATGTTGCAAAATTCAACGACAGATGAAGTGATTGTATTCGATGGAATGACGATTCCTGTAAGAAGCGAAAGCGAAATGGCCGCCGTCAAAAATAAAATGTGGCGCTCGCTTTTGTTGTCAACCAAATTTTTTAACGGTTTGGACAAGGCCCAATCTGCTGCTTTTACAAAAAGCGGAATGAAAAATGTTAGAGAGAAGAGCGCCGCCAATAAAATGCGCTTTGAGGCCAGTCCGTTGTGAATGGCCATCAAGTAAATAATCGCCAAAGCGGCGGCAACGCAAGCCATAATGTAAAGGACAAGTTGCGGCCTTTTGATTTTGTAAAAAATGTTTTTTGCCAGGCTAAAGACATTGTTCATGGTCCAATACAAGACCAAGCCCGCCGGAGAATCGTAAAGGATTGCGAGGAAAAGCAGGGCCATTCCGTAAATGGGAAGTTTTTCCTTTAGTTTGAAGCCTTTTGTGTAAACCGCGCTTCCCGCGATGTTTATGATTGTCATCGCGATTGGCAGAATGTTTACAGGAAATGTTCCAATGTAAAAAAGCGCGTCTGGCTTTCCCATGTCGCGGATAAAGGCAAATGATTGTCCTTGAAGCGCGGGCATGCTCGACAAAAAAGAGTAGGCGGCGATGAAAAAAGGCACTTGAATCAAAAGGCCAAAGGAAGAGCGCAAGGCCATCATCGGATGATAGTGGTTTTGCTTGTAAAAGGTCGTCAATATCATGTATTGTTCGTCGCCTTTAAAGGTTTTTTTTATGCGCTGAACTCCCTTTTCCATTTGCTTTTGTTTGTCCCTTTCAGTTTGTTGCCATTTTTCGGCGACAATGTAAAGGGGCAGGCACAAAAAGGAAACAGCCACGCTGACTCCAATAGTGGCAAGACCAACGTTGTCAAAGAGCGCGTAAACCAACTGGTAGGCGCTTTCTATGACAATCGTAAGAGGATAAATAATCAGCGTGTAAAAAAAATCGCTCATTCGTCTTTGGCCTTAAAGATTACTTTCCAACGCCAATGGACTTCATGTAGTCTTCCAAAACTTTTACAAAGCGCTCCATTTCGCAAGGCTTTATGTCGCCCATGTTCGCGATGCGGAAAGTGTCGATGTTTCCAAGTTTTCCTGGGTAAATCGTAAAGTTGAATGACTTTGCGTAGTCGTGAAGCGCGTTGAAGCTGTACTTTGGAGTTTCAGGAATCAAGATTGCCGTGATGAAGTGGCTCTGGTATTTTCTGTCAACGAGCATTTTTAGTCCGATTTTGTCCAAGGCTTTTACCAAAATCTCCCAGCAAGCGGTAAAGCGCTCAAAGCGTTTTTGAACAGTCTCAACCCTTGTTTCGATAATCGCTTGGCGCAAGGCGTAGAAAGTCTGAACCGGAGGAGTGAAGCGGGTTTGCTTTGTTTCCAAGAAATACTTGTACTGGTCGTAAAGATTTAAATAATAGTTTCTCATCGGCCAATCTTTTTGCTTCAAAAGTTCGTCGCGCTTGCAAACAACAAAGCCCACGCCTGCCATTCCGCCAATGTGCTTGTTTGAAGTGCTTGTGGCAAAGTCGATTTGAAGCTCTCCAAGGTCAATAGGCATTCCGCCATAGGCCGAAACGATGTCGCAAATTGTCGTCATTCCGTATTTTTTTGCCATCGGGCAAATTGTCGCAAGGTCGTTCAAAAGGCCGGTCGTAGTCTCGTGGTAAACAATCGCGAAGGTCGTGTATTTTTTTGCCTGCATTTGCTTTTCGAGCGTGGCGATGTCAATCGGCTCGTATGTCGATGACTTGAATACGTCCATGTCGATATTGTAAACGCTTGCGATTTTTGCAAGGCGGGCGCCGTAAGAGCCGTTGTCAACAACGAGCAATTTTCCGTCCGGCGGAACGCAAGAGCTTACCATCGCTTCGTCGGCGCCGGTTCCCGAACAGCCGAACATTACCGAAATGTATTCTTTGGAATCGGCGCAAACTTCCGTAAGGCCTTCCGCGACTTCTTCCATCAAGTTTCCGAACTCAAGCTCGCGCGGACAAATGTCGGCAACTACTTGGGCGTATTTTACGCTGTCGCTTGTTGTGGAAGGGCCTGGATTTAAAAGAACTTCGCGGCGAACGTTCCACAAGGCTTCGTTTTCTTGAATGCGGGGCCAGATTTCTTCAGTCGCGCGCTTAAGCATCGCTTCGTCGTCGATTTCCGTCCATGCGTAATATTGAATCTTCTTTACAAAAACTTTTGTCTTGCAAGCGCCGTCGGAGGAAATGGCCGCCAAGACGTTTTCGTAGTCAATCTTGATTCGGCTTGAATCGGCCTTGTAGTAGGCCATCATATCGTCAAGGGCTTCTTTGGAAAGCTTTGTGATTCCGACCAATTCTCCGGCCAGGTTTTTAACGCTGGCCTTGTCTTTTGTGGCCCGCGCAAGGCTTCCGTCGCTTGAGTTTTCCAAGTAAACTTCGTCTTCGCTGTGAGTGGGGCCGCTTGCAAGAATTACGTTCTTTCGTTCGTCGTTGGCCAAAACTTTTAGGCCGACGGCGTCGTAAAGCAAGTCGCTTTCAAGAAGGAAAAAGTCTCCCTTGATGAAGGGCGCGCAAACCGCGATTGTTCCCATGCTGGAAGTGTTCGCGTAGTTTTCGTTCTTTACGGTTTTTATGACATGGTATTTTTTTGCAAGCTCGTCATAGTATTCCGAGCAGTGGCCTGTTCCGATGATGATTTCTTCAACGCCGGCTGCAATCAATTTTTGCACGCTGCGTTCCACCATAGGAACGCCGTCGATTGGGATAAAGCCCTTGGGCATTTCCTTTGTTCTGTCTCCAAAGCGGCTTCCAAGTCCGCCGGCCGCGATTATAGCTTGCTTTATCATTTTAAAAACTCCATCAATGCTTCTTTATTTTCTTTTGGCGTAGTTTTTGGCCGTCCCAAATCTTTTCGGGCGCCCTTTGTTACTATCACTTCTATGAAAGAAAGTTTTTTGCCTTCCTTTGCCTTTTTAATCTCGGCTTCCAATTCGTCAAGGCTTTGGGCCTTTACGACCTTTTCGTAACCACAGCCGCGCGCGATTTGGCAAAAATCGATTTCCCGGCCTACCGTTGGCTGGCCTCCAACAGAATCGTGCGCTCCGTTGTTCAAGACAAAGTGAATGTAGTTTGAAGGCTTTCTGCTTCCGATTGTTGCCATGCCGCCCATTTGCATAATGCTCGCTCCGTCGCCGTCAAGGCAGTAAACGAAGCGGTCTTTTTTTTGCATGGCGATGGCGAGCGCGATTTGGCTTGCGTGTCCCATTCCGCCGACTGTAAGGAAGTCTCGGCTGTGGTCCATGCTGTGTTTGTCGCGAAGCTCGTAAAGCTCTCGGCTGATCATTCCGGTTGTTGAAACAAAGGCTGTTTTGTCGTCGGCGGAAAGCATGATTTTTTCAATCGCTTCCTCGCGGCTCATTTTTCCTTCAACAGGAATGTTGTTTTGCAATTTGTATTCGTCAAAGGTTCCCTTGCGGATTACAAAGGCGTATTGGGCCTTGTTTTCCTTTATGTACTTGTAGGCCTTTTCAAATTGCGCGGGAAGGTCTTCTTCCTTGTCGCTTAAGATTTCGTAGGGAACTTTCATCGCGTCAAGCAAGGCGCAAGTGACTTTTCCCTGCTTTACATGCTGGGGCTCGTCATGAACGCCAGGCTCTCCGCGCCAGCCGATTACGATGAGCATCGGGATTGAATAAACGTCCGGGTCGGCGATTGACATAAGAGGGTTGACCATATTTCCTTCGCCAGAGTTTTGCATGTAAATCATCGGAATCTTTCCAGTGGCCAAATGGTATCCTGTGGCAAGGCCCGTCGCGCTTCCTTCGTTCGCGCTTATGATGTGCTTTTCCGCGGGGGCATTGTCCGTTACATAGGCGCAAAAATTTTTTAGGAGCGAATCGGGAACGCCGGCAAAAAAGTCAGTTCCGTTTTTAATCAACAAGTCGTAAAAGTATGAAGGTCGTATCATTTTATCTCCAATCGAGAGCGACAGGATGTCGCGTCTTTAGTATGTCCGCAATTTGCAAGTTTTGCAACGCAAAACTTGTCAAGTAAAAAAACGCAAGGAGGCGTTTTTTTACTTAGTTCCTGGAATCAATTCCAAAATCTGTTTGATCGGCATGCAAAGGTCGTTCACTTCAAGGCTGCGCTCGGCTTGCAAAATCGTTTCCGCGCATTTTTTCATGGCGGGGTAGGAGGCCCTGAGCATGTGGTTTGCGTAGATGATTACGTTCGCGCCCCAGTCGGCCAATTCTTTTTCTGTGAACTGGTTGTAGGTTGTCGGAACCAAAACGATTGGAACTTGCTTGTATTCCGCGCGGAACTTTTGGCAGAATTCCTTGATGTCCATTCCGCTCTTGTCCTTTGAGTGAATCATGACTCCGTCGGCGCCGGCCTTGACCGCCGCAAAGGCCTTTTTGAGCGCTTCGTCAACAGTGTAGCCTGCGATGATTTCTTCGATGCGGGCGATGATCATAAAGTCTTTCGTTACCTGAGCCTTTTTTCCTTCAGAAATCTTGTGGCAGAATTCTTCCTCGCTTGCAAGCTCTTGCTTAACTTCAGTTCCAAAGAGAGAATTCTTTTTAAGGCCTTTTTTGTCCTCAATGATGACGGCGCTGATTCCGTTTCGTTCAAGGGTGCGGACTGTGAACACAAAGTGCTCCGCTATGTCGCCTGTGTCGCCGTCGTAAATAATCGGCTTTGTGGTGCATTCCAAAATGTCTGTGAGCGACTGCATTCTAGTCGTAAGGTCTACGGCTTCGATGTCGGGCTTTCCCTTGCTGGTTGAGTCTGTGAGCGACGACGACCACATTCCGTCAAAGCGGTGAATGCCGTCGTCCTTTGTGACTTCCGCGTTTTCTATGATAAGGCCGCTCAAGCCTGAATGCGCTTCCATAATGCGGACAATCGGCTTTGCCGCGATAAGGCGGCGGAGAGCGGCTCTTCGAACGTCCGGCGTGGTTCCGATAGAGGAAGCGTTATCCGCCAAGGCGGATGAGTTGATTCCCTGCGTGTATGGAATCTCGACCACTTGGCCGCCCCATTCCTTCATAGCCTCAAAAACTTCGTCGCGGATTTTAGAAAGGTAGTTTGTCTTCCAGTCGTCTCCGTGAATCATAAAGTCGGGCTTGATTTTCTTTAAGTTTGGAACGTAGCTCCATTCCTCTTGGGGAATGACTTTTGCAACGCCCTTGATGTTTTCAACAACGTCCTTTCTTTGCTCGTAAGTCAAGTAGGGAAGGCGCTTGTGGCTTACAATCGCGCTGTCTGTCAAAAGGCCGACGGTGAGGTCTCCGAGCTTGGCTCCTTCTTTAATGATGTTGATGATTCCTGGGTGGATGATGTCGCCAGTGATTCCTAGATAAACTGTCTTTGCCATTACGCTGTCTCCTTTTGAGAATTTTTTTCTTGTTCTTCAACGGTTTTTATCATATAGTCCGCTATGTTCTTTCCCGCGTTTCCTATATGCATCCAAGCCTCTTCCTTTGAAACTTTTCTTCCTTGAGCCAAAGCCTCGCTGTCGCTTGCGTTTTGAATGACGTTTTTGATGTCCTCAAACTGGCTTTCGTTCAATTCGATGCCGATTTTTTTAAGGGTCTCGAACTGCCAAAGTTTTGTACCTTGGTCTGGCAAGTCGTAGGCGTCGTAGGGCATAAGGTTCATTCCGGCCTTTACGTACATAACCGGCTTGTCGCGAAGGAAGGTGTAGTCAAAGATGATTCCCGAAAAGTCGGAAATCATTATGTCGGCTTTTTTAAGCGAATAAATGTTGTCGCGCTCGTAATCCCATTCAATGTTAGGACAGTCCTTGTAGCGGCTTTCCAAACGCGAAAGCATTTCGGGCTCGGACTTCTTTGACTGCGGGTGAGGGCGGACGATGATTCTCCAACCGGTCTTGGAAAGGGGGTCCAATAGTTTTTCGCCGTAACGCTTTAGCACTCCCACTTCTCCCCATGAAGGAGAAACCAAAACTGTGAAGGGATGATTTTCTTCTTCTGGAACGCCTTCCATTTTTTGCGCCAAAACGTCAAGGTAGGCGCAGCCTACTGTCACAAGATTTTTCTTTTGAATGCCGCGCGCCTCTTCCAGATAGCGCAAGTCTTTCTTTTGGTAGTCGCCGGTGAGCAAAACCGCGTCGTAGTAGTCAAGGCCAAAAAGTCGGTAAGTCGTCGCGTCGTTTGACATGTGCAGAACGTGCGCGTAATGCTTTACGTTTCGGCTGCGCTTCCACTGGTACACGTTTAGTCCGGGCGTTGTTGAAAGAAGAACGCCGGCGCTTAGCATGTTGAGGCGCGCGAAGGCCGCGTTTCCTTCGCCGATGTATTCAGCTTTTATAAATTGGTAGTTTTGGTCAAAGCAGGGGTCGTCCTTTGAGCTTGTCAAAAAAGCCAGGGAAATTTTCCTGCGTTCAAATTCATCGCAAACCGGCTTGAAAGTGTTCCAGTAATTTTTTCCTTCTGAATAAATCGCGTAGGGCTTGTAGGCCGCGTCCCTTAAAGCGGCGTCTTTTCCCTTGGAGCCGCTCAAAAAAATCTTAAGCTTAAGCCAAGCGGCTTTGGCCAAAAAGAAAAGGGTCGCCGCCGCTCCTATAACGATGGAAAAAAGCATGCTTCCCGTTCCGGGGTCAATGTATAGCAGGGTCATTCAGACGCTCCTTGTATGAAATAGCCATATTTTGCCATAAATAATTATTATAACGAAACACGCCATTTTAATCAATAAAACTTTGCGTTATATGTTTCTTTTAACCTTGATAATAGAAAAAAAATGCGTTATAATGGTTACATATGAAAGGAATAGTACTTGCGGGCGGTTCTGGAACCCGCCTTTACCCAATCACCAAAGCGGTGTCAAAGCAGATTTTGCCTCTTTACGACAAACCTATGATTTATTATCCGGTCAGCGTTTTGATGCTCGCCGGAATTCGCGAAGTCTTGATTATTTCCACGCCGCGCGACATAAGCGTATTTAAAGAGCTTTTTGGCGACGGCTCGTGGCTTGGAATGCGCTTTGAATACGCCGTTCAAGACAAGCCGCGCGGTTTGGCCGACGCCTTTATCGTTGGCGAAAAATTCATCGGAAACGACAGCGTTGCCTTGGTTCTTGGCGACAATATTTTTTACGGCCAGTCCTTTAGCCAGTCTTTGCTGAATTCAACTAAAAAAATTGAAAAAGACGGCGGCGCGGTCATTTTCGGCTATTACATCAAGAATCCCACGGCTTACGGCGTCGTCGAGTTTGACAAGGACGGAAAAGTCTTGGGCATTGAGGAAAAGCCCGCCAAGCCCAAATCCAATTACGCGGTTCCG
>JAILDQ010000011.1 GCA_024689365.1 Treponema sp.
AAACTGCATCGTAAAAATGCGAAACATTTGCTACGATTTAGAGCCCGCTGAATTTTCTCTGCCAGACCCTGAAACAGGAAAAATAAATTTAATTTCAATATTAAAAACATTGACATCGCAATTTGAAACAAAATCAAACATAAAATGCACGCTAAACGCAGAAGGCGGATTGGAAGAAATTCTCGTGAACAAAGAGAAGGGACAATGCCTTGTTCGCATAATCCAAGAAGCTTTTACAAACATTGAAAAACATTCCTACGCCACAGAAGCGCAAATTTTAATTCGCAAAGAAAAAAACGGCGGCAAAAATTTCGCAACACTTTTTATAATCGACAACGGCCGCGGCTGCGATTTGGAAAAAGAAAAAAAGAACAAAAAATGGAAAACTCATTTTGGCATTCGCTCGATGAAAGAACGGGCCAAAAGCATCGGCGCCGAAATCAGTTTCCGTTCTGCTCCTGACGACGGAATGCAAATTAAAATAAAGGCGGAAATTTAAAATGCAAAAAAATCTTTACATCGTAGACGACCACAGGATGCTCTTAAAAGGCGTCAAAGATTATTTGGAAGAAAACACGGATTGGCGCGTTCCAAAAACTTGCGTTTCAATCGAAGAATGTTTGAACGCATTGGAAGAAGCCGCAGCAAAAGACGAGCTTCCGCAAATCGCCATAGTTGACGTTCAGCTTTTAAATGAAAGCGGCATTTCCCTTGCTCAAAAGATTTCCCAAAACTATCCAAGCGTTCGTTGCGTTATGTATTCAATGTACGATACTGTTGGTTGGATTACGCAAGCCCAAGCGGCGGGCATTTGGGGCTACATCAGCAAGGTTGCAAGCGAAGAGGAATTGGTTCTGTGCATAGAAAGCGTTTTTAAGGGAGAAAAATATTTTGATCAAAAAACCCAACACTCTCTAAAAAGAATAGAAAAGATTTCTCCGCTTTTGACCAAGCAAGAAAAAAAAATCCTTGAACGTCTTCTTCAAAAAAAGAGCAACGAAGAAATAGCGAACGAACTTTTTATTTCCCTTCACACAGTTGAAAACTATGTCAGCCATATATACGACAAGCTTTGCGTAAAGAACAGATCGGAACTAGAATCAATTTTTTAAAATTAGGAGTTTTTCTCTGTATTATTATAAATCGTTTTTTTATATAATTAACGTACTAAAATAATATGGAGAAGACAATGAAAAGATTTTTTTTATCGATTGCAGCTTTTGCCTTGTTCACAGGCGGAATCTTTAGCGCCAACTATGAAATTGACTTGAACAAAGCCGCCCAAACAATCAAAATGGAAGACGACTTTCTTTGGGAAAACGGAGCGCAAACCACAAAGAAAAACGGTTGCAAGATTCAAATTTCCATCAGCAAGTTATTGAACGACGCCACGCTCAAAGCAGGAGACAAGCTTCACATCACAGGAAGCGGAAGCGTTGACAATGATTTTAGAAACATGATTTGCGCTGTCATTGACAATTCAGAAGCCGCAGGATGGAAAGAACTTTCAAAATGGGGTTCGGCCGGCAGTTCAAAAAAAGGAAACTATTCAATAAATTTCACTTTGCCCATAAGCAAAAACGCGGAAAGCGGACAAAACATTCTTCTATTCTTCCACGCTGACACGCCTAAAGGACTTCCAACTTTGACAGCAAGCAAAGCGGAAAGTTCAAGCGCCGTCGCAAAAGCCGAAGAAAGCAAAACTGAATCTAAACAAGAGGCTCCTGCAAAAAAGGAAAGCGCGCAAAAAAAAGAATCTACGCCAAAAAAGGAATCCAAAAAAACAGCCGCGAGCAAATCAACAAGCGAAAAGAAAAATATTTACAGCATAGACGTAAGCATGGCTCTTCCGATAAGATTCTTGTCATTTGAAGCGAGCAATTCAAAGTTTGACGAAAACATCATCGCCCTTGGATGGAAAGCGCAGACATATAACTATTTTTGGCTTGACGGTCGTTTGGGAATTTACGCTTCATTGGGAATCGGTTTCCAAATGGCGGAAACAAGCCGAAGCATAAAGACTGGCGGAATTACGTTTAAAGGCGAAGACACATCAAGCGGAGTGTTTAACTTTAGCGCGGCTTTTGGTCCATCGTTCGGAACATACTTGGGCTCAACAGGAATCCGCTTTAATATCGGCGCGGGACTTCACATTCTCTGCCAAGACTTTGACGAACCCCTTAGCGGCGCCGGATCAATTTCAGGAAACGCAGTTTGGATGGGCTTTGACATAAACCCGCAGTTGCGCTTTACCAGCAACAGAAGATGCTCCTTTGTCCTTGGCTGCGAAATGGCTATCGACGGCTGCGTTGGCGGAGAGCTTAGCGTCGGCGGATACGGAAAAAGAGACATCAAGGATATTTTTGATTCGTCATTCCAATTCATGCTAGCCCCATACCTTGGACTTGGATTTAATTTCTAGTTAATCGCAAGACAAAACGCGCCGCGACGTCAGACGAACGACGCGACGCCAGACACACAACAAATCGTCAGGCAAAACGTATCGTCAGGCTGAACAACGTTTCAGCCTGACATCGTTTCAGCCCAACGACTATAGCAAAAAGAAAAAAAATGCGCTAACCTAAAAGCGATGGAACTTTTAACGCGCTCTGAAATTTGCAAAGTCTTTGATCGATTCAAAAAAGCAAATCCAAATCCACAATCCGAACTAAAATGGACAAACGCCTACAC
>JAILDQ010000020.1 GCA_024689365.1 Treponema sp.
CGTCGTAAACGTCCTTTGTTGCAGCCATAAAATTCCCACCATTCTATAAATTGTATTTTTATCTTGAACAAATAATTAAAATGCAATAATATATTGTATCACAATGACGATAATTTTTCAAGTTTTTTGCGCCCTTTTTTCCGGAATATTGTCCGCCCTGGCCATCCCGAATGAATTCTTCCATTTCGGCTCCACTTTCATTGCTTTTGTGGCCTTGGCTCCCCTTTACATGGCGGCAAAAAGCTCAAAGTCATACAAAAGAACGGCCCTTCTCTTTGCCATCGACGCCTTGGCCTGCCACTTGCTTTCAAGCTATTGGCTTGCGAATTTCAAGGATTTCGCTATTTTCACCCTTGGAGCCTCCGCTATTGGAACCGCCTGCATCGAAGCGATGGCCGCCTGCATTTTTTATTTTCCATTTGCAAACAACAAAACTACTATATATATTGGAAAAAAGAGCGTTCACAGCGAAAGCCTTAGGATTTTGCATTTTGCTTTTGTTAGAGTGATATACGAATGGGCAAAATCAACGGGTTTTTTGGCATATCCTTGGGGCGTTCTTTCAATGGCGGCCTTTGACAACGAGCTTTTGCTTCAAAGCGCTGACATTTTTGGCTCTTACGGCCTCACCTTCATAATGGCTTTTGGAGGCGGATGTTTGGGAGAAGCCCTTCTTCTTTTGCAAAAATCCACAAGCAAAGGGGCTTTTTTGGGTCAAAAAGGCTTTTTCTCCCTTGTTTGCAACACAAAATGCTTCCTTCTAATGCTTTCATTCGCAACTTGCTACGGAACATACAAGCTTGGGGAATTCACTCCCGTTCAAAAAACGCTGAACGCTGTTTTGGTCCAGCAAAACGCAGACCCTTGGGCTTCGTCAGATGACACTGAAAGCATTAAAATTTCCATGGAGCTTTCGGAAAAAGGCGTAAATGACTTTATTTCGCAAGGCCAAAATCCGGACTTAGTCGTTTGGAGCGAAGCCGTCTTGCGCTACGCGTTCCCTCATTCAATCAAGCGCTATAATTTTTACCCGGAAGAAGAATCCCTTTTTGACTTTATTCAACGCATTGACACGCCCTTTATAATCGGCGGCCCATACGTAATGGACGCTGCAAATAAAAAGATGGCAAACGCCGCCCTTGTCTTCGACAAATCAAGCAGATTCAGGGGCTATTACGCAAAAAGCCACTTGGTTCCATTCGCGGAAGTGATTCCTGGAGTTGAATACGCTTGGGTAAGGAATTGCATGGAAAGAATGGTCGGTTTTTCAAACGGTTGGACAGCAGGAACTTCCTACACCCTTTTTGATTTTCCGGCGAGCGTTCAAAACGGAAGCGAAACAGTAAAAATCATAGACATGGAAGCGCAAAATGACGATTTCAGGCAAAAAACAAAGGTCAGGACTGCGATTCCCATTTGCTTTGAAGACGCATTTCCGGACATTTGCGGCCCCTTCCACCAAGCCGGCGCCGAGCTTTTCATGAACATAACCGACGACTCTTGGTCAAAGACAAAGTCCGCCGAATACCAGCATTTCGCCGTCGCTAGGTTCAGGGCCGTTGAATACAGGACAAGCCTTGTCCGCTCCACAAACGCAGGCTTTACCGTCGTGGTTGACAATAAAGGACGAATATTGCAAAGCCTTCCGCTTTTTGAAAGCGGATATTTAACCGCAAAAGTTCCCGTCTATCAATGGCGGAACACGGTTTACTCATGCTTTAACAATTGGTTCCCCCACTTGATTTTGCTTTTGACTGCCTTCGCGGCTTTTTTTAAGGCCTTGGAATTTAGAGGCCCCAGCCTTAAAGCCCTTGTTCAAAACGAATTGCTTAAAATTGAATTTTAGGAAACTTTTCTAAGTAAATTTATAACAAAATTTATTAAAATTTCCCTTGCTTTAAATAAAATAGCGTGTTAAAATTATAATATTAAATAAAAACGCTATATTTAGCGCTGTTTTTAGGGTATTAGGGGAAAAGAAATGCGCTGTCCTTACTGCGGGTCTCTTGACGACAGGGTCATAGAGTCGCGCACAATGGCCAACGGCGAAAACATTCGCAGACGACGCGAATGCCTTAGCTGCGGCTATCGCTTCACCAGCTACGAACGCATAGAAGAAAAGCCTTTGATGGTCATCAAGCGCGACGGCCGCAGGCAACCCTTTGACTCCCAAAAACTAGAGAAAGGCATTCAACGCGCCTTGGAGAAACGGCCGATTTCAACAAACATGGTTGAAAACCTTGTTACGGAAATCGAAGACTTGGCCGTAATGCAGGCAAAAAGCAGCCGTGAAATTTCCACCAGCGACTTGGGGGAATTGGTATTGCAGCGCCTGAACGAAATCGACAAAGTGGCCTACATCCGCTTTGCCTCGGTTTACAAGCATTTTGAAAATTTGGATGAATTTATAAACGAAGTAAATAAGGTTGGGGGAAT
This sequence comes from Treponema sp., assembly GCA_024689365.1. Taxonomy (GTDB): domain Bacteria; phylum Spirochaetota; class Spirochaetia; order Treponematales; family Treponemataceae; genus Treponema_D. The sequence goes on from JAILDQ010000020.1 coordinate 2,437, forward strand.
CAAAAAGTGAGCGAGCAGTCGGTTTTTCCGCAATGGAAAAGTTTTTTGGGCAGCAGCGGCGACGAGGAAACAAAGTCGTTCATTAAAAACGTTGTAAAAAGATCTGGAGACATCGTTTCCTACGATCGAAAGAAAATCGAAAAGGCAATCGGAAAGGCGATTCAAGCCGTTGAAAAATTCGCCAATCCAGACAAGGCCTCTTCTTTGACCGATTCAGTCGAAGAAAAGCTTCGTCTTTTGCTTGCGGGAAGAAGAGCCCACTCTATTCCGGCCATTGAAGAGATTCAAGACGTTGTGGAAAGCGTTTTGATTGAAGCGAAAGAAGTCGAAGTTGCCAAAGCATACATTCTTTACCGCGCCCGCCATGAAGCGGTTCGCGACGCAAAGAGCCTCATGCTCGACATCAACAAAACAATGGACGGCTATCTTGCCCAAAGCGACTGGCGCGTTAATGAAAACGCCAACGTAAACTTCTCTCTTGGCGGCCTCATCCTTCACAACTCAGGAACAATCACGGCCAACTATTGGCTCAACAACATTTATTCAAAGGAAATCGCAGACGCGCATAGAACGGCCGCCTTCCACATTCACGACCTTTCAATGTTCTCTGGCTATTGCGCCGGCTGGTCATTGAGGCAGCTTATCGCGGAAGGCCTTGGCGGCGTAAAGGACAAAATCACTTCAAAGCCGGCCACCCACCTTTCAACTTTGGTGAACCAGATTGTAAACTTTTTGGGAATAATGCAAAACGAATGGGCCGGCGCGCAGGCTTTCAGCTCGTTCGACACTTACTTGGCTCCCTTCGTCAAGATCGACAACTTGTCGGAAAAAGAAGTCCGCCAATGCATTCAGTCTTACGTTTACGGAGTGAACACGCCAAGTCGCTGGGGAAGCCAAGCGCCCTTCACAAACATCACCCTTGACTGGGTTTGCCCTGACGACCTTAAGGACAAAAAGGCGATTGTCGGCGGCAAGGAGCAAGACTTCACTTACGGCGACTGCCAAAAAGAAATGGACTTAATCAACAAGCAGTTCATAATGATTATGCTTGAGGGCGACGCGGAAGGCCGAGGCTTTGGCTACCCGATTCCAACTTACAACATCACAAAAGACTTTGACTGGAACTCAGAGAACGCAAAGCTCTTGTTCGAGATGACAAGCCAGTACGGAACGCCCTACTTCCAAAACTTTGTCAACTCAGACCTTAATCCCAGCGACGTTCGCTCAATGTGCTGCCGTCTTCGCCTTGACAAGCGCGAGCTTAGAAAGCGCGGCGGCGGCCTTTTTGGAAGCGACGAATTTACGGGAAGCATCGGCGTTGTCACAATCAACCTTCCGCAAATCGGCTACCTTGCAAAGAACGAAGAGCAGTTCTTCAAGCGCTTGGACTACCTTATGGACTTGGCCAAGCAGAGCCTTTGCATAAAGAGAAAGGTCATCCAAAAATTGTACGACGGCGGCCTCTTCCCTTACACAAAAAGGTATCTTAAAACGCTCAACAACCACTTCAACACAATCGGACTTTGCGGAATGAACGAATGCTGCCTTAACTTTTTGGGAGTGAACATCGTAAATCCCAAGGGAAAGGAATTCGCGCAAAAGGTTCTTGACCACATGCGCCAAACGATGCAAGATTATCAGGAAGAAACAGGAGAGCTTTTCAATTTGGAGGCCACTCCGGCAGAAAGCACCAGCTATCGCTTGGCCCGCCACGACAAAAAGAATTATCCAGACATCATCGCGGCAGGAGATTCCGACCCGTATTATACAAACTCCACGCAACTTCCGGTTGACTACACAAGCGACATTTTTGAGGCGCTTGACCAGCAGGAAGCCTTGCAAACCCGTTACACGGGCGGAACGGTATTCCATACTTACATGGGAGAGCAAATCAAGGATTGGCAGGCTTGCCGCGATTTGGTAAAAACAATCATGGCCAATTACCGCATTCCTTATTTGACAATTTCGCCGGTTTACTCAATTTGCCCGATTCACGGCTACCTTTCAGGCGAACACAAGGAATGCCCAAAATGCAAGGCTCTCAAAAAGGCTGAGTTGCAGAAAAAGCTTAACGGCTTGATCGCTCAAAAAGAAGAATTGTTAAAAACGCTTAAAAACTAATAAAGGGAGGAATTATGAAAACATTGAAAGAAATCGACGCGGAAATCGCCCAGGTTCAAAAGGAAATCGAAGAAGTCCACGGAACGGAAACTGAAGTTTACGCCCGCATCGTCGGCTACTATCGAGCGATAAAAAACTGGAACAAGGGCAAAGCCGAAGAATACAAACACAGAAAAAATTTCTCCCTTGAAGATTCAGCGGAATACGACATTCACAGCTACGACGAGCCTTTGGACAACGAGCGAACGACCTTCAGTCCTGAAAGCGAAATGTTTATGGAAGACTCATGCGTTGAAGAAAAAGAACAGGCTTGCGCAAATGAAAGCGGCGCGCCTTCAAGCAAGAGCGGCTTGACATACGAGCTTTTCGCAAGAAAGACTTGCCCCAACTGTCCTCCGGTAAAAGAATGGATCGCCAACAGCGGCCTTTCTGGAAAAACGATTGACGTTGACACAGACCAAGGCTTGAGCGAGGCCGCCCAAAAGGGAGTCTTCGCCGCGCCCACAGTGATTTTTTACAAGGCCGACGGAAGCGAAAGCGCCCGCGCCCACAACGTCACAGAGTTGGAAGAAATTTTTGCCCTCGCTACAGCCTAAAGCGGTTTTAATAAAAACCAGCTTAGTTGATTATCCTCATAGAGTCGCGGCCGCTTGTTTTTTAAGCGGCTGCAATCTTCGTTGTCCATATTGCTACAACACTGAATTGGTCGAGCCCGGCGACGAAGATTTGACTCAAAGCAAAGGCGCGGCGCAATTTGCAAGCTTTGAAGAGATTGTCGCGCACTTAAAAAAGCGCTCCGGCGTTTTGACTGGCTTTGTGATTTCTGGCGGAGAGCCCTTTTGCAACGAAGAAAGCGCAAAAGATTTAATCAAAGAAGCCCGCGCCTTGGGCTACAAAATAAAGCTTGACACGAACGGCCTTTTTCCCGACCGCTTGCAAAAGCTCGTTGACGACAAAGATTTTAGGCCCGACTACATCGCGCTTGACGTAAAGACCAGCCCGGAGCGCTACAATGAGCTTTTTTTAGACAAAGAATCATTGCAAGCGCAAAAAGCGGCGGAAAAAATTCTTCAATCAATAAAAATCATTTCAGGCTTTCCAAACGATTCGCGGGAATTTCGCACGGTTCTCTACCCGCCTTTGGTCGGAAAAAAAGAAGTGTCAAGAATAGCGGGCTTGCTTCCAGCCGACGCCAATTGGTTTTTCGCCCGCTTTTTAAATGGCCATTGTCTTTCGGCCGCCGCGGAAAAGATTCAGCCTTATCCTGAAGCCGAAGAAGAAGAGCTTTTAAAGGCAGCCCGCGCGTCAATTCCGGGCGCTGAATTAAGGTAAAAAAAAACTTCCTCATAAGGAGGAAGTTTATAGCGACAATAGGGATTGAACCTATGACATCACGGATATGAGCCGTGTGCTCTACCAACTGAGCTATGTCGCCGTGATTTATTAAATTTATCAGAAAAGCGTTTTTGTGTCAAGAGCAAAGCCCTAAAAAAAACAAAAAAAAGCCGCCCTTTTCCATTTGGAAAAAGACGGCTTTTTGCCTAAATTATTTTCAAACTAGAACTTGCTGTCGGCGTAGCCAATCCAGCCTTCTTTTTCGACCAAGGCTTTTTCAAAGCCTTCAAGCTTGAAAGGATAGCTTTTTGAAAGGCTTCCTGCGATAAGCTTTACTTTTGCAGTTCCGTCGTCGTTGAAGACAATCTTGCATTCAGTGTCTTTTTCGGCAAAAGTTCTGAACATGTCGTCAACGGATTTTTTGTCCATTTCAACGGCGAGCATGCCGCAATTGTACATATTCTGGCGGAAAATGCGGGCAAAGTTTACGGCGACGACAACGTAAATTCCGTTCACTTCCAAAGCCCAAGGAGCGTGTTCGCGGCTAGAGCCGCAGCCGAAGTTTTCGCGGGTTACGATTACTTTTTTGCCCGGAACGTCAGTTTTTGAGTCAAAGCCCTCCAACTTCAAGTCTTCCAAAAGGTAAGGCTTTAGGGCTTGCTTTGTGTTTTCCGTCAAATATTTTGCCGGAATTATTTCATCAGTGTTGATGTCCGTCCTGTCCAAAAAAAGAACCGGTCCGCCAAATTGTTTCATGATAGTCTCCTACTATTATTTTATGTACAAAGAAGAATTTGTAATTTCACCAGTGATGGCAGTGGCGGCGGCGCTGGCCGGGCTCATCAAATGAACCATTCCGCCCTTTCCCATTCGTCCGTTGAAGTTGCGGTTTGTTGTGGAGGCGCAAACTTCGCCTTCCGCCAAAACGCCGTTGGACATTCCAAGGCAGGCGCCGCAAGTTGGGTTTGTGACGCAAAAGCCAGCGTCCATAAAAATGCCGATGATGCCTTCGTCAAGGGCCATCTTGTAAATCTTTGGTGTGGCCGGGCTTACGATTCCGCGAACGCCCTTTGCCAAATGCTTTCCTTTAAGAACTTGGGCAGCGATGCGCAAGTCGGAGATTCTTCCGTTTGTGCAAGAGCCGATGTAAATTTGGTTCACCTTAGTGCCAGCCAACTCCGCGATAGGCTTAACTTGGTCAGGCTTGTAGCCGATTGTCGCCAAAGGCTCCAAATCGCTCAAATCAAAAGTGTAAACCTTTTCGTATTCAGCGTCTTCGTCGCTCTTCCATTGCTGGTAGTCGGCCAAGGCCTCTTCTTTTGTCTTGTATTCGTCCTGAATGAATTCCCAAAGGTAGTCCACAGTCTTTTGGTCGGGGAAGCAAATTCCGCTCGTCGCGCCGGCTTCTACAGCCATGTTGCAAATTGTCATGCGCTCTTCCATTCCAAAATTGTCTACAATCGGGCCTGTAAATTCAACGACGCAGTTTGTGGCGCCGTTAACGCCGATTTTTCCGATGAGGAAAAGAATTACGTCTTTGGCGTAAACGCCAGGCTTTAAGTTTCCGTTCAATACAAATTTGATTGACTTGGGCTCTTTGAAAGAACAAACGCCCTTTAAGATTCCAACTTCAAGGTCGGTCGTTCCAACGCCGGCAGCGAAGGCTCCAAAAGCGCCGTGAGTGCAAGTATGGCTGTCGCCCATGATTACGGTAAAGCCGGGGCGGACAAAGCCCTTTTCGGGGAAAATTGCGTGGCAAACGCCGTTGCAGCCGATGTCAAAAAAATCCTTGATGTCGTTGCGACCGGCCCAATCGCGCAAAATCTTTTCTTGTGTGGCGGTCTTTGAGTCTTTGGCTGGAGTTACGTGGTCAATTACGGCCTTGATTTTTGTATTGTCAAAAACACGGTCTTTGCCGCGTTCGCATAGGTCATTGATTGCGATTGGAGTTGTTATTTCGTGACAGAAAACACGGTCAAGCTTGAGAATGTAAGTGTCTTTAAATGGTTTTTCCAAAAGATGCTTTTCAAAAATCTTTTGAGCGATTGTCTTTCCCATAATAAATTCTCCTAAAATTAAAAATAATTAAAGATTTTAATTATTTTTGAAGAACTTGTCAATAGCGCTTAAATTCTTAAGCATAATTAAAATCATTTTTTGGGAAAGAATTAACCTAAAACTGTAGCGCCGGCGCCGGAAATGGCCGCGTTGATAGCGTCTTCAATTCCGCCAACGCTTTCGTCAAAATCCACTTTTACCTGGGATTTTGCGGGATCTGCCACACATTCAGTTACGCCTGCCACGCCTTTTACCGCTGCGCCAACTTTTCCCGCAACTGCGTCGTCAAACATTCCGTCAACAAATATTTTCTTTTGCATAACTAGCAAATCTCCTACGCTAAAATTATAACCATTATAAAGCAAGAGGTAATAAATTGCAAGAGATTTTTTTGCATATTGAAGCAAATTTGCCTATTGCCTTTTTTTTTGCATTGTGATAGATTGCTTTTATCAGGAATTTTTCCTTGATTCACTCTAAAATCCGCCATAATACAGGGAAGGATGCCGTAAAAAGGAGAATGCTATGGGAATTCGCGGAGAACTATACACAACGCAAGTGACTTTGGCCAACCGTTCTTATTTTTTCAACGTAAAGGAAAACAGAACCGGCGACGTTTTTTTGCAAATTGTCGAAAGCAAGAATCGCGAGGGAGTTGACAGCGACCGCCACCAAATCGCGGTTTTTGAAGAGGACATGCAAAAGTTCTTTAGCGGCTTGGACGATTCTCTAAAATTCATTCAAAAGAACAAAAAAGAGCGCGAAAAGGCCCGCGCCGAGCGAAAAGCGGCGAAAGAGGCAAAATACGGTCCCGCCGCCGCTTCAGGAAAGAAGATTTACAAGAAAAAGGCCGAAAATCCAGACGCCCGCCCTGTTGATCCAAACGCGCCAAAAAGAACTGGCCGCGTTCACGTTGTCTCAAAGCGAGAAAAATAACAAAAAGCCCTTGGGCGATGGCCTAGGGGCTTCGTTTTTAGTAAGAAAATGACAGTCTTTGTATTGGACTTGGCCCCAGTTTATGACAGGCGGCCTTGTGTTCCTTTGTCGGATAGCCCTTGTGCTTGGCGTAGCCGTAGCCAGGGTATTTTTTTTCACATTCAATCATAAAACGGTCGCGCTCGTTCTTGGCCAAAATGCTTGCCGCCATCACCTCAAAATGCTTTGAATCAGCCTTTACGACCGCCTGGCAGTCAATCTGAACGTCAGGGACAAAAGTTCCGTCGGCGATACCTTGCAAGTTTTCAAAAGAATAATCGGCGGCCGCCAAAGAGTTTTTTTCTATCCATTGGTCTTTTTTCTGCAAAAGATTTTCAAAAGCCATTTTCATCGCAAGAAGGCTGGCTTTTAAAATATTTATCTCGTCAATTGTCTTGTGGTCAACAAAGGCGAGGCCCCACAAAGCCTTTTCCTTTATTTGAATCTCCGCGGCAAGGCGTTTTTTTTCAGAAAGTTTTTTTGAGTCGTTCAGGATTTCAAAGGGAAAATCAGGCGGCAAAATAACAGCCGCGGCGGCTACAGGACCCGCAAGAGGCCCCCGCCCCGCCTCGTCAAAGCCAACGATCATCATTTGTAGGTGTTTCCCTTGTCAATGACAAATTGCGTGGAGCCTGAAACGTAGATTTCCTTGTAGCCGTCGGCCTTGTTCTTTACATCCGCGGTGAATTTATTCTTTGTAATTGAAACTTCACAGTCGATGAATTCCGCGGGGCGGCCCAGCCTTCCGGTCACTTGAACAAAGTTGTTGTCCAAGAAAAGGCTTCCTCCGGTGGAAGAAAAAGCCACAGCAGTGTCGGCCACGCTCAATACGCGCGAGTTGGTCACGTTGATTTTTGAGGGACCCGAAGAATTTAGGGCGCAAGAATAGCCTTCCGCGTTGCTTGTAATGCCAGTCGATTCAAGGCTTAGAGAAGACGACGAGCTTGAAAAAACCGTTCCGTCGCCTGCAAAAAGGCCGATGACTTCGCAATTTTTTAGGGTTGCCGCCGAATGGTCAAGGATAAAGAAATTGGTCAAAGCCTTTGCGGCCGCCCTCATTTTTTTTGCGGGAAGGGAGTTCGCGCTTTTTTCAAAGATTACCTTTTGGGCGTAAAGGCCAGCGTTCTTCAATACAAAAACTGAATTTGACGGAAGCAAGATTCTTGCGTCACCTTCTCCAGAAAATTCCAAATTGTTCGGCAAAGAGATTTCGCCCGCCGGAAGTTGAACAGTTCCCCTTATGTAAAAGCGGGAGAATTGCTTTGACTGAACGATTTTGGCAAGGCTTGTCAAATCCTTGTAAGGCGCGAAAGGCGTTCCCTCTTCAGACGGCGACTGGGAGGCCGGGTCAACATAATAATTGTATTTGTCGATGACCACAGAATATTCCGCGGTGGCGCTTTTTACGCCGGCTTCGTCTTCAGAATAAAAGGAAACCTTGTAGGCCAAAATCTTTTCCGTGTCGCCAAAAAGGCTTATATTTTGCCCCTTGTACAAATTGTATTCGCCCTGTTCGTATTTTAAAGAAGCCAAGGGAGTCGGGCTGAACGAAGGCTCAAGCTGAATCGGGTTTGAAACGGAGCAATAAAGCTTTAGTTTTGGACCGCAAGAGGCGCTTACAATAACGTCGTCCCTGGCGTAAGAGCTTGACGCGCTTGACTTAATTACAGGAATGTTTGGCGTAAGGCGGTTCAAGCTTACGTCCACAAAAAGGGTTCCTTGATAAACTTGCTCGTAAAAAACGTCAACGGGAATCTGTCCTTCGATTTTGTCCCCGGCGAAAGTGTCGATGACCAACTCAGGATAAAGGCCGGGACCTATCAATTTTGTCTTTGCGATTGAAGAGGCGCCCAGCGAAAATTTGTTTCCCTTGGCGCTGTCTTTTGAAAGGCGAACGACAACGCTTCCGTCGCTTTGCCTAACCGCTTCAACGCTTGGCTTTGGCGGCAAGTCAATTTTGTTTATTGGATTTTCAGCCGAATATTCTACGCTCTGAAAGTAAAGGCTGTTCTCTACGTTTCTGTCCAAAAAAAGCGTTTTTGAGGCGCTTTGCCACCATTTTCCGTCGAGGGAATAGATTCTTTTTGGGTCGGTGAAAAATATTTTTGACCAGCCTTCGATTTTGAACGGAACGTCCAAGCGGCTAAGCGCGCCAGGCTCGGAAGGCAAAATTTTGAGGACAAAGCGCCACAAGGAATTTCCGTCCGAAAGATTCACGGGAAGAAAGCGTTCCATCGTGGATTTTTTTGAGATTGAAATTTCCTTTCCTTTTTCAAACTTTTCGCCATCCACAAAAGAATAGCCCATTGTCCATGGAACTAAAATCTTGTCGCCGGCCGTGTATTCCACCAAAGGACCTTTTTCCTGAAGGCCCTTTAAAAACTCGTTTATCTCAGGATTTTCGCTTTGAGAAGCCTGAACGGAATAATTTACTTTTATTTCGCTTTTGTTTTGCGAGTTGTCTACGACCGCGATTCTCAGCTCAACGTTTCCCGTAACGTCAAGGACAACCGGGCCGTCATAGGCAAAGCCTTGCGCCAAGGGATCGCTTCCCGAAAAGGAATAGTAAATCTCCTCGCCTTGGTTTGACTCAATCACCAGGCTTTGCAAATTGGCGTAAGAGCCCGGCGCGGGATTTATAACCGTCACTTCCGCAAAGGCGCAAAAAGCGAGCGAGAACAAAATTGAGGCGACAAAAATCTTTTTATTTTTAAAAATCATAGGCATAAGGCTATAAGAGCGGCCTCCTATTTTTTCTTCAGGACTTCCAAAACTTCCCGCAATTCCGGGTCTTGCTTAAAGTAATGCTCTTCCAAATCTTCTTCGCTAAGGCCGACCAATTCATGGCTCATGTAGTGAATCCAGCGGTCTTCCTCCGGCTTTGTAATGTCAAACTTTCTGCACCAATAATCGGGCTGAATCGCCTGCTGGGCCTTGTATGTAAAATGCTTGTAATCGTGGACCACGACTTTTATGTCGCTTCTGGGGATTCCTCGGTTGACCAAAATTTCTGTAAGGGCGTTGATTGTGTTTCCCGTGTCAAAGATGTCGTCAACCAACATTATTTTGTCGCCGGGCCTCAAGCGTTCCGGCGGATATGTCCAACCGTCAATCATAAGCTTTGTGTTTGACCTAACGTCAGTGTAAGACCTGGCTACAACCGCGGCGTACAAAACAGGATGGCAGTCTTTTCTGACGATTTTAAAATATTCGCTGATGACGTTCGCCATGTAGGCGCCGCCTCTTAAAGAGCAATAAAGAACATCAGGCACAAAACCTTCTTTGTAGATTTTATGGGCCAATTTAAGCGCGTTGTTTCTAACAATGTCGTAAGATAAAAATTCCTTAATCATAAAGAATATTATAACACAATTCGCGCCTTTTTGCTAGTGAAAACATTTTTCTTGCCGTACAAAAGGTTCAACTGTATTTTTTGTAAAGCTCGGCGATGATTTTTAGGCCGCCTTGCGTTTCCTTTGCGTCGCCCGCGTAATTAAGCCTGAGGCATTTTGAAAAATGCGGATGCTCTTGAACAGGAGGAAGGCTCTTGTCGGCTGAGCTTCCAAAGAAAAAGTATTCTCCTGGAACAACAATTACGCCGCGCTTTTTAAGCTCGTGGTAGAATTTCATTGTTGAGATTTTGAGGTCTGGCATCAAAAGCCATTGGAAAATCGAGCCCTCGCTTTTATGGACAAAGTAATTGCTTCCGGCAAAAAGCTTGTGAATGCATTCTTGCGTTTCAATAGATTTTTTTTGGTAAAAGGGACGAACATATTTTTTTGCGCATTTAATCAAAGTTCCGTCCTTAATCAAAGGAGCGGCGATTGCCTGCCCTACGCTGCCGCTTGCCAAAGCCGCAATGGCGTTGATGTTGCCGATTGCCTTGATTATTTTTTTGTCTGCCACAACAATTCCAGTTCGCAAAGACGGCAAGCCGATTTTTGAAAGGCTCATCGAAAGAATTACGTTTGAATCCCAATAAGGCGCGGCGTCGTCAGTGAAAATAATGTCCGGCCAAGGAAGGCCGTAAGCGTTGTCAATCATCAAGGGAACGCCAAACTTTCGAGCGATTTTGGAAAGGCGCTTTATTTCATCATCGGTCAAAACGTTTCCTGTTGGATTTGTCGGTCGGCTTACGCAAAGCGCTCCAACGTTGGAATGCTTTTCCATATATTTTTCAAGCGCGTCAAAGTCAACGTGATATTTGAATGTGTGGTCCTTTTCGTATTGGCAAGTTGAAGGAATGCCGACAAACTGGCCGCGCTCGATTCCTTGGTCGGCGTAGCCTATGTATTCAGGAACCAAGGGAAGAACGATTGTTTTTTTATAAGATTTTTTTCCGTCCGAAAAAGTTCCGCTCAAAAGATTGAAGATGTAAAAGAAAGCGCTTTGGCTTCCGTTGGCGATTGCTACATTTTCAGGCCCGATTTTCCAGCCGTAAGTTTTTGACAAATATTCAGCCACGCTTTCAATGAATTCAACGCGGCCTTGCGGACTGTCGTAAAGGCCAATCAAGCGCTCAAAGTCGTCTTTGTGGGAAAGAATTTTTTCCATTCGAGCGCGGTAAAGCTTTTCTACTTCAGGAATGCGGGCCGGATTTCCGCCTCCCAAACGATATGGCTTTACGCCCGCAGGAAGCGGCTTTCCGATGTCGTCCATCAATTGAAGGATTCCGGATTCGCCGGTAAGTTTTTTTCCAAAGTCAGAGAATTCAATGTTAGACAAAATTTTCCTCCCAAAAATTTCTTAAATCAAAGGTTAGTTTCCAAGACCTCTTCTTTTTTTGCCCTTTTAGTTTTTTTGGCGCGAACAGAAAGTTTTTCTCCGTCGGAGTCAACATAAAAGTCCTTCGCGTCTTTTCCTTCCAAAAGCAAAAGCGAAAGAGGATCTTCGATTTCTTTTTGAATCAAACGGCGCATCGGGCGAGCGCCCATGCTTGGATCAAAGCCCTTGTCAATCAAATAATCGCGGGCCGAAGCCTTTAACTTAAGGTTGACGGCGTTTTCAGAAAGCCTTGAATTGAGTTCCGAAATTTGCAAATCCAAGATTCTGCTAACTTCATCCCGATTCAAAGCGTCAAACACAAGAATGTCGTCGATGCGGTTCAAAAGCTCTGGGCGCATGAATTCCTTTATTGACTGCATGGCGTTTGACTTGATTTCCTCGTAAGGAATCACGCCGTCCGCCGCGCTGGAAAATCCCACGCGTCCTTCTTGCGTTATTTCACGGGCGCCGGCATTGCTGGTCATAATTATGATTGTGTTTCTAAAATTGATTTTATGTCCAAGCGAATCGACCAATTCACCTTCTTCCAAAATCTGCAAAAGCAAATTGAAAACTTCCGGATGCGCCTTTTCGATTTCGTCAAAAAGAACGACTGAATACGGATGCGTGCGAATCTGTTCTGTCAACTGGCCGCCGCTTTCAAAGCCAACGTAGCCCGGCGGAGAGCCGACCATTTTGCTCACGTTATGCTTTTCCATATAGTCGGACATGTCCAAGCGAATCAAGGAATCTTCGGTTCCAAACAAAAATTTTGCCAAAGACTTTGCAAGCTGGGTTTTTCCAACGCCTGTAGGACCTAAGAAAATAAAAGAGCCTGTCGGACGTTTGGGGCTTGAAATGCCGGAGCGGCTTCTTCTAACCGCGGAAGCGATTGCCTTGATGGCTTGGTCTTGGCCGATGACGCTCTTGTGCAATTCCGCTTCCATTTTGAGGAGGCGGGACTTTTCATCGTCGCTCAATTGCTCGGCCGGGATTCCAGTCATTTGGCTTAAGATTGAGCAAATGTCATTTATAGTTATGCTTTTTCTAAAGCCGCCGTTTTTGCTTTTCCATTCTTCCCTAAAAGCGTCCAAGCGGACTTTGAGCTCAATTACCTTGTCGCGAACGTCAGCCGCCTTTTCGTAATTTTGGCTTTTGACCAAAGCGTTCTTTTCTTCGCCCAAAGCGTCGATTTGCTTTTCCAACTCTTCAAGTTCAGAAGGCCTGTTGCCTTCGGCGATTTTTTTTCTAGCGCCCGCCTCGTCCATAATGTCAATCGCCTTGTCCGGCAAATACCTGTCCGGCAAATAGCGGCGCGAGAATTTTATAATGGCAGGAAGAACGTCGTCTTGATAGCGGACGTTGTGGAATTCCTCGTATTTTTCCTTTAGGCCAAAAAGAATCTGAAGTGATTCTGAATCGCTTGGCTCTTCAATCGAAACAGTTTGAAAGCGCCTTGCGAGCGCCGCGTCTTTTTCCATATAGCGCCTGTATTCGCGAATCGTTGTGGCGCCGATTATTTGAATTTCTCCGCGACTCAAGGCGGGCTTTAAAATGTTCGAAGCGTCAAGAGAGCCTTCCGGTCCGCCGGCTCCGATAATCGTATGGATTTCGTCGATGAACAAAATTATGTTTTTGTCTTCGCGGACTTCTTTCATCAAACGCTTCATTCGGTCTTCAAATTCGCCGCGGTATTTTGTTCCAGCGATAAGGGCTGTCAAGTCCAAGGCAAGCACGCGCTTTCTCATCAAGTTGAAGGGAACGCTTCCGCTTGCAATGCGCTGGGCCAAGCCTTCGGCAATCGCTGTCTTTCCAACGCCAGGCTCTCCAATCAAAAGAGGATTGTTCTTTGTTCTTCTTGATAGGATTTGGACCACTCGGTCAATTTCAGTTTTTCTTCCAACCACAGGGTCTGCCAAGCCCTTCAAAGCGATTTCTGTAATGTCGCGCGAATAATTTTTTATAAAGCCTTCGCGCTTTCCTTTTGGCTCGGAAGGTCCGCTCGCCATTTGCCTGTCAAAGGGATTTTTATCCTGCCCCATCATTCTCTTAAAGTCAGCGTCGCCAGCCTTAGCGGCGCTTCCGGCTGAAGTTTGCATTCTTTCGCGAACTTCAAAAGCGGCTTCTCTCGCGGCCTCAAATTCCACTCCAGCCCTTTCAAAAAAGCGGCTTGTAACGCTTGCGTTTTCTCGAATCGCCGCCAAAAGCAAATGCTCTGTTCCAATGTAATTGTTTCGCATCGAGCGCGCTTCGTATTCGGCGGACTCAAACAAGGTCAAAAGGCGGCGGCTTGGAGGCAATTCAGAAAAGTCTCCCGCATGAACCGCGCCGCCTGAAATTGATTTTTCCAATTCCAATTGAAAGGTCAAGACATTGACGCGAAGGATTTTTAAAATCGCGTAGCCCAGCCCGTCGGCGCTTTTCAGCAAGGCCAACATCAAATGTTCAGGCAATAATTGCGAAGCCCCGCATTTTCTTCCTTCATCTTGGGCAAGGGCAACAATCAGTCTTTGGGCGCGCGGTGAAAATGATTTCATAATTAAAAAAAATCCTCTTTAAATAACAAATGAAATTTTTTTAAATGCGTCCTGAATGATAATCGCTCGCAAACGCTCTTCCTTTAAATTTTCATCGTTGGCAACGTCGCCTTCAAAATTAAAGTTTCCCGTTTTAAGCAAAAATCCCAAGTGTCCGCTTTGAACCCGATACAAAAGAGACGAAAGCTCAAAGTCCTTGATCCCCTTAATGTATCCCAAATCCAAGCCCCACTTGACGGTCGAAATTATTTCAATCGACTCGCGAAGGTTCATCAACATGCAAAACCTGGCTGTAGAAAAGACGCGCAAAACCATATCGCGAACAGGAGTCGATTTATTATCGGCATAATTCGCCCGAAACTTGCGTTCTGTTTCAGAAATATTTTTTCCAAACGAAGAAATAGCCGCCAATTGGTCGATTTCGTTTCCCGTAACGGATTGAAGCGAGGAAATTTGGTAGAAAGAGCCTAAGGAAGCGCCTGTTCTGCTTCCGTTGCCGTAAGGCGCGGTGACCGAAAAGCCTTTTTCCGCCGCCAAAGAAATGATTTCGTTGATTTTTCCAGCGTAAGAAATTGACGGCAAATGAACGCGAAGGGAGCTTTTCATTCCGCTTCCGGAATCAAGGGCGTTTGCGGTCAAATAGCCAAAATCATAATTGGCGGCAAACTGAATTCGCTTTTGCATTTGAAGGTCCAATTCCCTTGAGGAAGCGTAAACGGCGTTGAAAGAAAGGCCCGGAGCAAAGCTTGCGATTCTGACATGGTCAACGCAATTTACAAGACAGCTGGATATTCCGTCCAAGCGCATTACAAGGCCCGTTCCAAAATTGCTTTCAAAAAGACCGCGCTCAGTCAAAATTTTTGCGCCCAAAGGCTCGACCGAGGCAAGAGAAACGCTTTGAAAAGCGTCCGCCCCTTCCATATTGTTAAAGGAATCAAAGACGATGTTTTGAACTTGGGCCGCCTCATCGTCGTCACAAGATTCTGGAAAAGGAAAATTTGCGAGATTGCGAGCCAAACGAACGCGGCTTGAAACGACAACGTCGTCGTCCTCGCCTTTTGCGGCGTACCAAGCGTCACCGACAGTCTTTTTTTCCAAGCCCATTACAAGTCTCCGTCGTCAGCGGTGGCGACAGATTTTTTTTCTATCGCGCGCAAATAGTCGCGGTAAAAAGCGGCTTTTTCATAGTCCTCGTTCTTTACGGCTTCGTCAAGTTTTTCCCTGGCGCGGGCGCGGTCTGTCAACAAAGAGCGAAAGTTTGCCAAACGGCTTGGCATGCTTCCGGTGTAAGGGCCGGGAGCCTTTCTGCTTTTTAGATATTCCTTGATTTCAGTCTTGAAAATCGAATAGCATTCAGGGCAGCCAATTTTTCCGCTGAGAATTATTTCTGAACGCAGGCGGCCGCAAACCGGGCAAGCCCTGTCGTCCTTTAAGAGCTGGTCTTTTCTGTCTTGTTGAAGCTGCTTGAACAAAGAGCCGATTTGGCTGTTAACTTCTTGGCTTTCAGGAGAAATGCCGCAAGCTATCGCGCATTGTCGGCAAAGATTTATTTTTTTAACGCCAAGCCTGTTTGTTTGCTCAACATAAATAATCGCTTCGTTTTTGTGGCACATGTCGCAAAGCATAAATTACCTCGAATCGCGCAATGTTTCCAACGGCCTTTCTTTTCCAGCCTTTATGGCAGGCAATACGCTTACCGCAAGTGAAAGCAAAAGCGTGGCCGTTCCAATCATAAGCAAATCGCCGAAGGGAATGTCTATCGGTATGACCTTTAGATAGTACTCCTCGTCCAAAAGGTGAATTTGCTTGAAATTCATTATATCACTATTCAATAAAAAAAACAAACCCTTGGCCGCAAAATTGACAGCCTTTTCAGCGCCTTTTATTATTCCGTTTATGTTGACGCTCAACAAAAGTCCCAAAGGAATGCCAAAAAGCAAGCCCGCCGCTCCGCAAGAAAAGCCTGTCATCAAAAAAGCGATTGAAATGCCTTTTGGAGACGCGCCCAAAGACTTTAGAATCGCGATTTCACGGCGGCGCTCAAGGGCTAACATTCCCAAGGCGCTTGAAATGTTTACGGCGGCAACCAATACAATCAACAACTGTATAAAAATCAAGAGTATTTTTGTTGAGGAAAAATTTTCATATTGAGAGCGGTTCAATTGATCCCAACGGTAGACGTTAAAGGAAGCGCCGAGTTTTTTCTTTAGGCTTGATTGAACAGAAGCAATTCTCGGCGAAAAGGGGTCGTTCAATTCGCACATGACAGCCTTGCTTGTCTCGCAATTTTTTAGAATCCTTTTTCCTTCTTCAAAGGGCATGAAAAGCCACAAAGAGTCCAGCTCCCTGTAGCCGCAAGAAACAACCGCCGCAATCTTGTAGGAATGCATTCCAGGAGTGATGTTTCCGCCCGCGCCTTTTTTTATTGTGACAACGCGGATTTTGTCGCCGGCCTTCAGGCTCAATTTTTCAGAAATGCCCTTTCCAATCATGACGCTTTTATCTTGGCTTGAAAAATCCGTCATGCTTCCGTCTTCAGCCTCGAACAATTCCCTGTAGCTTGAAAGCTTTTCAAAAGTTTCAGGCGGCAAAGCCCTTATTGAAATTCCGCACCGAGCAGTTTTTGAAATCGCCATCGCGGAAGACTCAATCATTGGATAGGAAGCCGTAATTTCTTCAAGGCCCAAAGCGTCGGAAGCGGCGCTCTCCAAAAGGCCAAAATCCTTTTCATGGCAAACGGCCTCTATGTGGGAAGAAGAAAGGGAAATCATTCTTTTTGTGATTCCGTCAATCATTCCGTTTGAAACAGCGAGAACGACTACCAAGGGAATCAAAGATATTCCGATGCACAAAATCGCGCCGCTCAAGCTTTTTCTTGCGATTGTGATTCTTCCGCTTTTAGGAAAAATTATTCTTTTGGCGAATAAAAAAGATGACTTGAAATTCATTTTTGATTTAGAACTCCGTCTTTCATTTCCAAAAGCCTGTCGCCCTTTCGCGCAAGGTTCATGTCGTGGGTCACAAGCAAAAGGCTTTTGTTGTAACGGCGCGTCATGTCAAAAAGCAAGTCGCCGATCATCGCGGCGTTTGCAGGATCAAGGTTTCCTGTCGGCTCGTCAGCCAAAATCAATTGAGGATCGTTCACCAAAGCCCTCGCGACCGCGATTCTCTGCCTTTCGCCGCCGGAAAGCTGAGATGGCAAGTGGCCCGCCCTTTCGCTCAAGCCAACGTCCGCCAAAAGTTTTTTTGCCTTGTCCATCGCGCTTGCTTTTGAAACGCCGGCCATGTAAGCGGGCAGGAATATGTTTTCCAAAGCGGTAAAGTCTTTTAATAGATAGTGGAATTGGAAAATCAAGCCGACAAAAGTCGAACGGTATTCGGTCAATTGGTCTTCAGTCATTTTTGTCAATTCATAGTCGCCGGCCTTTACGAGCCCGCCGCTCGCCTCGTCGATTCCGCCCAAGACGTTAAGCAAAGTGCTTTTTCCGTTTCCGCTTTCGCCGATTACGCAAACCCGTTCGCCCTTTTGAACGACAAGATTAACGCCTTTTAAAACGTTGAGCGTTTCGCTTTGGCTTACATAATTTTTTGTCAAATTTTCTATTCTTACAATTTCATTCATCGCGCAAAACCTCCGATATGGCGGCGTTCAAAACCTCTTTGCTTGCGGCCCATGAAGAAAG